>WRNN01000010.1 GCA_009776595.1 Clostridiales bacterium | reverse complement strand
AATGCCGCGAAAGCTACGACCGGCAGTTTAAGGAATATCTGGCGGAATTCGGTTACGAATAAACGAATCTTCTAAACGAATCTTCGTTCAGACTACAGTTGCACAGACTCTGCGCCCGCCGCCTTCACGGCGGCGGGTTTTGGATTTAGGGAAGAAGGGGGAACGTCAGATGACGCTCATCAAAGTAAACGACATGCTCCGGCACGCAACGGAGCACAAGTACGGGGTCCCGGCAATCAATGTATTTAATTATGAAACCATCCTCTGGGTCGTTAAGGCGGCGGAACAGGAGCGGGTTCCCATCATCATCCAGTTTTTCCCGGGTTTTCAGCGGCATATCCCTCTCAAATACGTCGCGTATATAGCGACAGACTTCGCCCGGCAATCGGCGACGCCCATCGCCGTCCATCTGGATCACAGCAGTACGGCGGAAATGGCCGTTGCGGGCATCCGGGACGGCTTTCCTTCCGTGATGGTAGACGGATCCTCGAAACCCTTTGACGAAAACATCGTGATGACCGGCGAAGTCGTAAGGACGGCGCGCATCTTCGGCGTCGATGTGGAAGCCGAGCTGGGCCATGTCGGCAGCGGCGCCAATCTCAGTGACTTTCAGGATCCGGACCTGTTTACGAAACCGGAGGATGCGGCGAAGTTCGTTGAACTCACCGGCTGCGATTCCCTGGCTATCGCGGTAGGCAACGCCCATGGCGCTTACAAGGAAAAACCCAATCTCGATTTTGCGCGTATTGCCGCTATCCGCGAGCAGGTCACCGTACCCCTGGTCATGCACGGCGGCTCGGATATCCCGGAGGACCAGGTGCGGAAGGCAGTCGAGCTTGGCATTACCAAATTCAATATCGCTACGGAGTATGACCGCGCCTACTATAACCTTGCCAAGGAAGCTTACGGCGACCCGCAGGGCCGGGTCAGCGGTTTTGGCGTCCTCCAAGCAATCGAAAGCAAGATCATCGAATTCCTCGTATCCAAAATCAGGCTCCTGAACCCGAAGGGGATAACTTTTTAACCGGGATTGTTGAAACAAACGAATATGAGTGTATAGGAGGCCAGGCTATGTTTAATAAAGTAAAAATCGGTGTCGCCCCGACCAAACGCGCCTTTCTCAGTATGGAAGAAGCGCAGCGGCAGAAGGATCGCTTCATGGCGGTTATCCGCACGGTAAAGCCGGACAAAGTCGAGTTGATTGACATTGACGACGTCTGCGAAAACGGCATTGCCTTCCGGGAGCCCGACGTCGGGCCGGCTGTGGCGAAGCTTGCCGGGATCGACGCCCTGTTTATCCCCTTCTGCGACTACGGCGAAGAGCTTGTCATTTCCTCCATCGCCGCNGCGCTGCATGTCCCCACATTGCTTTGGGGCGCAAGGGACGAACGGCCNAACACCCCCGAAGCNCGCGGGCGGGACACCCAGTGCGGCATGTTTTCCGCCAGCAAAGTACTGTTGCGGATGGGTGTTAAGTTCAGCTATATCTTTAACTGCGAAACCGAAAGCGAAGAATTCCGCTCCGGCTTCGAGACCTTTGTCCGCGTAGCGTCNGTGATGAAGACCTTAAAGACCCTTCGGGTAGCGAAGATCGGCGCGCGTCCGGGAGGCTTCGGCTCGGTCATCAGCGACGAGACAAGCCTGCTGTCCGAACTGGGCGTCCTGACTGTGCCGATTGCGCCGGTGCAGGCGGCAAACCTCGCCATGAAGCTGGTCGCTGACAATGACCCGGAATTTGCGGCTTACTACGCCGACGTGACGGCGCGCATCGATTTCTCCTCCCTGCCGGAAGCGGACGCCAAAAACACGGTCGCCCTGGTCGTCGCCCTGCAGCAGTTGATGAAGAGGAACCAATGCGCCGCCGGCGCGGTAGAGTGCTGGTCTGCCTTTGGCGGCCTGTTGAAAGCCATGCCTTGCCTGGCGGTCGGGGAACTGGCCGACCAGGGGACGCCCCTCTCCTGCGAGTGCGACGTAAACGGCGCGGTGACCCTGGCTATCCTCAAAGCGGTAGCCCTTGAGGAAGAGTCGCCCTTCTTCGCCGACCTCACCATCCGCCATCCGGCCAATGACAACGCGGAGCTGCTCTGGCACTGCGGTCCCTTCCCCTACTCTCTGAAGGATCCGGAATGCGTCGCCCGTATGGACAGAGGCAATGAAACCTGGCGCTTGAANAAAGGCGATATCACGGTCTTCCGNTTTGACGACCTGAATAATCAGTTTTATCTCTTCAGCGGCGAAGGCCATGCCGTCGACGGCCCGGAGACGACAGGCACCTANGTCTGGTTCGAGACGGACGATTGGAAGAANTGGGAGGAAAANCTCATTTTCGGTCCCTACATCCACCATGTAGGCGGCGTTTACGGCAAGTACCGCCGCGCCCTGCAGGAAGTCGCCCGTTATATCAACGGCTCGGTCTTTGAAAGCCCAGATCTGTCCGGTCCGGCCGGCCCGTCATGTCTGTAAAAGATGCGCTTCGCCCATAAACTCAAACGAATAGCAGGCTGCTAAAAGGCGGCCGGAAAGGTGGATACAGATGAAAACAATCGAAGTCAAGCCCTTGTCTTTGGAGGCGTTTCGTTACTACGGGAGCTACCACAACCTTGTCGAGATGTCGCCGCTGCGTCAGGGGGAGGAGCGCTCAAGCGAATTCTACCCCGACCTGGTAAAGTTGAACGTGTCCAGGGATATGCTTGTCGCCGCTTCCGTCGCCAGGGTAGCGCCCTGCGATCCGGTTATCGGTTTCGCCGAATATCACCGCTACACGGGCGAAGGGATACTGCCGATCGACGGCGATATCGTGATCTACGTCGGCAAACCCGCGCGTACGATCAACGCGGAGGCGCTGGAGGCCTTCCTGGTACCCTGCGGCACCTTCGTAGCGCTTAACCCCGCTATCGTCCACGGACGCCAATTTGTCGCGGGCGACGCGCCGGTACATGTGCTGATCCTGCTGCCGGAGCGCACATACGCAAATGACGGCGAATATTTTATGATCCCGGAAGATCAACAGGTCAAGGTAGATATTAAGTAAGAAACATTCTTCTTAAGGGGCTGCCGCCACAGCTCAGGTTGCGGGCGGCAGCCCGCTTTAGTATGATTAACAGGATACATGGAGGAAAATGCTTTATGTTTGACGTCATAGGAATTGAAAACCCCTGCATGGACTTTGCGCTACATCTCAATAAACTTCCCACGCCAAACGGAGGCGCCTTCCTCGACGACTACACCTGGCAGGGGGGCGGCAAAATCTCAACCGGACTGGTTGCCGCCGCGCGTCTGGGCGCCAAATGTATGCAAATCGGCGTGGTGGGGGACGACCTTTTCGGGCGGGCGATCTGCGAGGACTTCAAGCGGCACGGCGTCGATATCAGCCGCATGGAGACCAGGCAGGGAACCACTTCGCTTTCCGTCGTGATGAGCGACGATGAGACCCACGGCCGGAGTATCCTGTTTAAACCCGGCACGGTATCGCACCCGGGCGATGAAGCAGAGATCGATTGGGAGCCGCTTCGCACGGCGCGTTTCTTTTTTTTAGCGCATCTATCCGGCCTGAACGTGCAAGCCGCAAGCCTTGCGAGAGAAAGCGGCGTAAAAGTATTGATGGACGCCGACCATCCCCACGATGGCCTCAAGAAGCATATCGGGCTGGTGGACGCCTTTATCGCCAGTGAATTTGTCTATCANGACTTTTTCCCCGACGACCTGGACTATGAAAAGAACTGTGCGGAGACGCGCGCCATGGGACCGGACATCGTCGTCTTCACCTTAGGGGACCAGGGATGCGTCGGCATGGACGGGAACGGGTTTTTCCGGCTGCCGGCCTATGATGTGCCTGTCATGGACACTTTAGGCGCAGGCGATGTATTTCACGGCGCCTTTCTGGTCGGGCTTCTTCGCGGCTGGGACGCGAAAACGACGGCGGACTTCTCCAATGCCGTCAGCGCGATAAAGTGTACGCGCGCAGGCGGCCGGGCGGGCATCCCCGACTTTGATACCGCCATTCGCTTTATGAAGACAGGCGAAATCGACTACNGCGAGATCGATGAACGCGTCGTCTATTATAAAAGGGGGCTGGATCATGTGTAAGGCCGTATTCTCCTTTTCCGACGCCCCTGATCCAAGGGGCGCCGGCCGGGTGTATACTTTAGAATGCAGCGGCAGGCACGAAACCGCAATCGTAGTCAATACTACCGGCGCAAGCCTGAGGCGTTTTTCCCGTGACGGCGTCGATATTATCGGTTCTATCGCGCGTCCGGACGGCGTACAGATTGGCGGCAGCCCCGTGCTTTACCCCATGCCAAACCGCGTCCGCGACGGCGTGTACCGCTTTAAAGGGAAAACCTACGATCAGGTCAAGCGCGGCAAACGCATTTTGCTGCACAGCCTGGTGATCGACGAAGCATTTCAGTTTAACGACCCTGTGATATCTGAGGATTCCATCACCTTGACCCTCTGGGTAGATTTTAAGCCGGGCGAAGCTGTGTACGAAGGCTTCCCCTTTGAACACCGATTCTCCCTCTCGTACATTCTCTCAGAGGACGGTCTCCAAATCGCCTATACCGTCGACAATCTGTCCGCGGAAGAACTGCCTTACGGCTTTGGCATTCATCCTTTTTTCTTTCGGCACTCCGGCGACGACGGCAGCCTTGTATCCATCCCGGCAGAGTCGGTGATCGAATGCGACGAAGCCATCCTGCCGACNGGCCATATCCTNNGCGTCGAGGGTAGCGGCTTCGACTTGCGCAAGCCCCAAGCCGTCAAGGACCTCAAGTTTGACACTGACTTTTTTGGCTATCCCCCGGGAGAATCCGCCGAAATTCACTATACGACGCTGGGTTATAAAGTCNTNCTCAAAACGAGCGACGAGTTNAACCACCTCGTATTCTTCATNTCCCCGGGCAATTCGTGGTTCTGCCTTGAAAACATGACCTGCTCCATCGATGCGCATAATCTCTACGCGGATGGCTTACAAGAGGAGTCCGGGCTGATCGTCCTTCCTCCCCATGCCAGCANGACAGGAACGATAACCTTGGTATTTGAACAGTTATAACCAGGCATCATATTACCAAAGGGATACCGCTTCGATTCGGTAATGGGCGGTAGCCCTATGTAACATTCACNTNAGGCTGCGTCGCTTTGGGTTATGGCGCAGCTCATCTTTGAGAGGGGGGTTCCTATCCATGTACAATGACAATAAGCTGATTCTGGGCTTTGCGCCGACGAGGCGCAGGATGTATGATCAATCCTTTGCGCTTGAAAATAAACGTCTCCTTCAAGAAAAGACGAAAGAATTAAGCGGCGCCGACGTCGAGATAATCGATATCGACTGGCTCAACGAGGATGGGCTGCTGAGCGAGGTCGATGACGTCTCCCGCGTTGCGGCGCATTTCCAGGCAAAAAATGTGAACGCGCTCTTTATGCCCCACTGCAACTATGGGACGGAGGAAGTCGTGGCTATGCTCGGCAAGCGAATGAACGTTCCCTTCCTCCTGTACGCCCCGCGGGACGCCGCGCCGCCCTCTGAAGGCGGTCGCGTTCGCCAGACGGATGCACAGTGCGGCTCGTTTCCCAGTTCCAAGGCGCTCCAGCGTTATGGCGTGCCCTTTACCTACATCGAAAACAGCCCGATCGGCGCCCCGACCTTCTCCGCGGGCTTTGACCGGTTCCTTCGCGCTTCCCTTGTAGTAAAAAAAGCCCGCACTATGCGCGCCGGCGTGGTCAGTATGCGGCCGAAGCCTTTTCTCTGCGTGATGTACAATGAAGCGGAGCTGCTGGAAAAGCTGGGTATCGAAATCGTTCCGCTGAGCGCCTTTGATATCACCGCCGGCGTGGACGAGTATCTGGAGAAGCACCCGGATGAGGTAAANGCGGTGCANGCGGAAATTGCGACGCAGATGGATGTAAGCGCGGCAAAGGAAGGCGCCCTTGAGAAGTTTGCCGCTATGCGGCTCGTTTATCTCGAATTGGCTAAAAAGCATAATCTCGACGCCATCGGGAGCGAGTGTTGGACTGCTTTTCCCAGAATGATCGGTTTTGCGCCATGCTGCGTTTTTGGAGATGTGACAAACTGCGGCTTGCCCATAGGCTGCGAAACGGACGTCATGTGCGCCATTACGATGGCCCTGCTGACCGCGGCGTCCCGCGGCAAAGGGAAGCCCTTCTGCGCCGACCTTACCATTCGCCACCCCCAAAACGACAATGCGGAGCTCTTATGGCATTGCGGGCCTTTCCCAGTGAGCGGCGCGCGTCCGGAGAGCGGGCCTGCGCTGAACGGGAGCGTAGGCTGGTGGGAGATGGCGCACGGCGATATGACGATCGCGCGCCTCGACGGGCTAAATGGTAAATATTCCCTTCTTGCCGGTGAAGGAAAAGCCGTAAGCGGGCCGCCCACCAACGGTACTTACAGCTGGTTTGAAGTGGACGATTGGCCGCGCTGGGAGCGAAAGATCATCTATGGGCCTTACATCCACCATATAGCCGGGATGCACGGCCACTGGGCTGACGTCCTCGAAGAAGCTTGCCGCTATCTGGATTTTGAAATCGATCGGCCATAGGAGGGATACAGGATGGACGTAGCAGGGATTGGAATGCCCTTTTTTGACCAAATCTTATCGATCGAGGCTTTGCCTGAGACAGACAAAAACGCCAGAACCCTCGAATCCAGCTGGCAATATGGCGGGAAGATACCGACCGCTCTGGCGGCCATATCCAGGCTCGGCTATACTGCGGCGATTCACACGAATGTGGGCGGAATCTTCGGTCGCTGTATCCGTTTGGATTTCGAACGCCACAACATCGATTGTTCCCATTTGACCGACATCCCCGGCACGCAGTCGCCTGTGATTCTGTGTCTTGCCGAAAAAACCACCGGCGGGCGCAGCTTCTTAGGCTTTCGGCACCCCTCTGGCGTGCCTCCCCTGCAGCCGAAGGATTTGGATAAAGAAGCCTTGCTTCAGGCAAAATGGCTGCTGCTCGCCGATATTGACGATACGACAGTACAAGCGGCNAAGTGGTTCTGCGAAGCCGGTAAACCNGTCGTCGTGGATGTGGACAACCTGAAAGACGGCAAAGTCGAACAATTACAATATATGGGCCACTGCCTCGCTTCCGAATACGCGTATAAATCTGTGTTCGGAGAGGACGTCCAATATGAAAAAAACCTGAGAGAATTACGCGCGTGGCAGAAAAATGAGCACGCGGTAACCGTCGTGACCCTTGGGGCCCGGGGGCTTGTGGGAATCGACAGCGAAGGAATATTCTTTCAATCGCCGGCAAACAAGGTGGATGTGATCGACACTACCGGCGCAGGCGATGTATTTCACGGGGCGTATATCGCCGGATGCCTCGAAGGCTTTGATACCGTAGCCGCCTGCAAGTACGCGCAAGCCGCTTCCGCAGTAAAATGTACCAGGCTGGGGGGCAGGGCCGGCATACCGACGAAAGCNCAGTTGCAAGCCTTTATGGAGACNGGCCAACTCNCGTTCCCCGAGCTCGACGAGCGCGTCGCGTACTACAGAGAGCCGCCCTTTGACCGTCTCCTTGCGGCAATGAAGTAGGGTAATGNAGGCGTATGGCTGGTCGCTTTACTTGGTTTTAAAGCGATCGCCGACCAGCCCGCGCTTACCNGCGAATGTCGCCCNTGAACCGAGTTCCGCTTCGATTTCCCTCAAGCGATTGGCTTCGACGCCGATGCCGGATTCGCGGATGGTACCGACCTTNAATCCCACACTGTAATCGCATATGTCGACGCCTTCGCCGCGGGAGGAGCANGGCATGACCGCATAGCCATTCTGATAAGCAAGGCTTACCATGTCGAAAGCTTCTGTGATCGTACCGATTTGATTGACTTTCAAAAGAACNGTGTTTGCCGCGCCTGCTTTGATTCCCTCCAATACGCGAGCCGGATCGGTTGTGAAGAGGTCGTCGCCAACAACCTGAATGTCAACGGCTTTCGTAAATTTGGCCGTCGATTCATAATCATCTTCGCGGAGCGGATCCTCCATGATCACAAACGGCCATTGTTTTGTCATATTCACCAGGAACTCGATCAGTTCATCCACCGTCCGCGGCGTCGTATCGAATAAGCCTTCATACATATTCGTATCATAGTTATAGTAGCAGTCCGCCGCTATATCAACCTGAAGGCCCACGCGATCCTGATAACCGGCTTTGATAATTTGATCGGTCACAAGATCAAATAATTCGGTATCGCTCTTCACCANNCCGGCAGGCAGCACGGGGCCGATCATCGACATATAATCATGCCCAAACTTCTCCCGCANCAGTTTCTGCCAGCGGTTCGTCATAATCCAGCATGCATAAGCGGCGTCGGAAAAGGTGTCGAAATCATAAGCCACAAACGAAAAAGATGGCTTGATGCTTGCCCTGTCCAGTTTATCTCCATGGCGTTTTGAACCGTTGCACCATTGCGTACCCGGCACCGGCAACATATAAGCCGAAGCGCCGCCGATGTGCTGATAAAGAGGAATGCCCAGCGCAGCGGCGCCGGCTTTCAGCACGGCGGCGGAAACCGCGCCTGTTGCGTTACCGCCAAGAACGTCTTTGCCGATTTCGAGCATCACGGCGTCAACGTCGATTTGTTTCGCGGCGTCCATACCCATAATGGCGGGGGCAATTTTTTCGTTCACCGCGTTGACTGCCCGCATGACGCCCTTTCCATTCCACTTTTCGCCGCCGTCGTACGCGAAGGGGATTTCATGGGTCCCGATAGAAGCGCCTGCGACACAGACAGCCCTGCCAAACCCGCCGTTTTCCGTTCTTACCGTAGCTTCTACCGCCGGTGTATTGCGCGCTTCAACTTCGCTTGCTTTAACTGATACAATAGCAGTGCCTTTCATCGTATCCCTCCATTATTTCAAATTCATTTTATTATAGTCTCTTTTTCAACAAAAAGAAAAGTACATTTGGCTTATACTTTGTAAATACAATGCAAAGGTACAGATTCCATAAGGAGAGGGGTACGGATATTGATGAGAGTAATAAATAACGAAATGCTGACCAATCACGGGAACACCGAAGGCAGGCAAATCCTCATGGAAATAATGGAAGCCGGACTTTCCGCCGCCGACCCTTATGCAAACACACGCATGCTGGCACGGATGGAAGGGAGCAGGCTAATCTTCGAAGGATTGGACTTTGAACCGAAGGGGGACCCGCGGAGCGGCCCCGCCGTCTATGACCTCGANCAAATCGANCGCGTNTATNTGTTCGGCGTGGGAAAAGGCATTCAAAAAGTCACCAAAGCCCTGGAGGATCTCCTGGGAGAGTATCTGACAGACGGGCACATCGTAGCGAAACACGGCGATGAAATCCTTATGGAGCGGATCGGCGTAACCCTTGCGGGGCATCCGGCGCCGGACAAATATTGTGCTATAGGCTGCCAGAAAATAGTGGACATCATTACCGAGGCAAAACTCACAGCCAACGATCTCGTCATTACCGCTGTCGGCAACGGCGTCTCGGCGCTGATGACCTTGCCCTGGCCCGGGCTGCCGCTGGACGACGTAACGGAAACCACGCGCCTGATGCAAATCGAATATGGCGTCAATACAGGCGACCTGAATCAGATTCGCATCAATGTGGATCAGCTCAAAGGCGGAAGGATCAGCCGTCTGATCCATCCCGCGAAAATGGTCCATCTCCTCAGCGTCGAACCAAACAATATCGGATTATTAGGACGATTCCCCGGGCTGAGCGAGTATGAAATGCTTCTCAAACATAATGGCTGGCTGCACACGATATGCGTGAACAGCGACTATAAAGCAGCGCTTGATGTCATAGAAAGATATGACGTCCGCGGCAAAATGCCCGCGTCCATCGTTGATTTCCTTCAGCACTTTGATCCCGAAAAAGAATCGGTCAAATGGCAGGAATACGAAACCTTCGACTTCCGGATATTCGGCGTTATGCCGCAAAGCCGGTCGCCTCTCGTCGCGGGGATGCAACGCGCCGCGGAACTTGGCTATACGCCCCACTACCTGGGCCTTATCAACGCCGAAGCCGCGCCTGCCGGCCGGATTATGGGTCAGATGGCAAACGCGGTCGAGCGGGGGAATTCTACGTTTCAAGCGCCTTGCGCGATCTTTACGACCGGCGAAACATCGGTGGCTTGCGGCGAAAACCCCGGCATAGGGGGCAGAAACCAGGAGTACTGTCTATCCGCTTCGCTGGTTTTGGCCGGCAGCAAGAGGATTGTCCTGTCGAGCGTTGACACGGACGGCACCGACGGACCCGGCGGCGAATTCCATCCTGACGCCTCTGCGCGCGGCATAACCTGCCTGACAGGCGGTATCGTAGACGGCTATACCACCGAAGAGCTTGTGAAGAAGGGCGTGAATGTGCACAAAGCATTGCAGACCCACTCGACTTCGGCGCCGCTTTGGGAAGCCGGAAGCGGCATCGCCGCCGTGCAAAACATCAGCCTCAACGACTACGCCTGCGCCATTATTATGGATCATGACGGCTAGCCGCTAACGTTGCGGAATCTCAGCGCTGCGAAGCGCATCTTAGTATATCGCTTGTCCCTTGTAGGCTGCGGACTCGACATAACACTGATGGCGCCGGAAAACGCCTTTGGTGTACTGTTTATCCGCATATTTCTCAGGGGACATTTTCTTTAACGACGTCATATCGCCCAGAAAATCCGACCAGTGCGTGGAGCCGCCCGCGTCATACATTTTTGCGTCCGTGAGCGCTTCGAAACTTCTGGGGGCATAACGGGGGATCTTGACCAGGCAGCGGCGCCCCGCTTCAAACTCTTCGCCGGCTACCCAAAACTTCACTTGCCCTTCGACGACATAGAATAAATCGGCGTTCGGGTTGAATTGATTAAAGGATACCTTGAATCCTTGCTTCATCTCAGCCAGCCACAATTCGGTCTTACCGTCATTTTCCCATCGTCCCGTGTACTGGCGCAAGGAGACGCCGGGCAAGGCGTATACGGCTAAAGGCTTGTCAAAGGCCCGGATTTCCCGTATCTCTTCTTTCGGTACGCGCTCCTCAAAGCAGGGGTTCTCCCGCGGGATATTGTCCGAATTGGCTAAGTAGTTGGATCGCATTTCCGGATTCAGCAATAGATCCGGATTGGTTTTCTGGATCATATCCTTATTATCCATCACCGAGAGCAGGCCCAAGCCGTGAAACAGTCCATTCCATATGAGAGGATTGCTCAGCGAAGTCATTTTGTGCACGGTGTAAGGGGGAATGAATATCACATCCCCGGGACTGACCGTCGCCGTCTTCCCCCTGATACAAAGGTCCAACTGCCCTTCGTGAATAAAGAAGGTCTCCCAGCCGGTGCTGTGTTCGTGATAGGCGGTAGATTTATAGAAATAGGAATCATTGAATTCATACATCAGGTCAGGCCCTTCGGGGCGAAGAATATCATGGGCTTCTTCAATCAGGTCTCCTGTACCGGCTTGGAGATCCTCGCGGACTGCGAGCCAGTCTTCCGGGTCGTCCAAACGAATAAGATAGGGATGCCGCATCTTGACTTCCTCCTTTATTTCGTCACGTTTTTTAGCTTTGCGCTTTCCGCCATCGTATCATAAATGTTGACGCCGTTCCAGTTGAAGGCAAGGCTTTACGAGGTTTTATCTTTTTTGAGATACACATGCAAAATCTTCTTTCGATTTTTGTTGTGTGGTATACTGTTGATAAGATTGATGAAAAGGAGGAAAAGGAGGAAATATCAATGAGAATTGCAGAAACCTTTATCGACCCCCTGGATATGCCGTTCTCCCGAAAAGGCTCGTATCTTTGCTTCGCGAATAGAAACGGAGGGTACAATCTGTTCGGAAAGACGCAGTTGTGGCTGGCGACTTCACGTCAGCGTCCGAATGATAAGAACAAAGCCTCGCAAACCAACAACTTCAGACAGGTTAAGCTTGAATTGGTTAAGGATGGTATACCGCGGCAGTGCGTGATCTCCACTACGCCCTATGAACTCATTTTCGAATGCGATTTCGGCAGCGTGCGCTTTTGTATCGGCGATCCAAGATATGCCGTTTGCAGGGGCACAGACGGTTTGACTTTGAGGATAACGCCCATGTACGGCGGTTTCCAAGGCGCCATTACCATTGATCAACTGGATGGCTCGTGGAGAACTACCTTCGGGAACTATTACTTACTTCTCGTACCGACTCTCGGCACACTGAAGAAAGGCCCCGCCGGATCCCTCGACCTTCTACCGGACAAAAGCGGTATAATCGAGATGGTTATGGAGGAATGGACAAGGGATCCCAAGCGCCGTAGATCCTATCTTTCCTATGATGCCTGCGTCAAGGCGGTAACGGAGGACTTTGACAGCTTTGCAAAGAGCGTCGCCCCGTCTATGCCAGAGAAATATCGTGAGACAGGAATGAAGGCCTTGTGGACGATTTGGGGCCTGACAAACGTGCCGGACGGCGATTCCGCTTTCATCAAAAGGCAAATGATCAAAATGATCCGCTCGACCTTTGAAGCGGCTTTCTCCTGGCAGCAGCCGATGCACGCCGTCTGGCTTTCCCATAATCTGGAATTCGCCTGGAATCTATTACTATCCTGCTTTGATAATCAGGACGCCGTCACAGGGCGCATCGCCGATGCGCTAACCTATGCGGGCGCCGGGGATAATATGAAGCCTCCCGTGCAGGGAATGGCGCTTTTGTGGCTCATGGAAAACAAGGACCTCAGCGGTTTCTCCAAGGAAGACAAGGAATTTCTCTACAACGGGATGTCGAAATGGACCAATTTCTTCTACGAATACCGGGATTTGGATAAAGACGGATTAGTTGAAGTCCTGACCGCGGGAGAAACCGGCTGGGAAAGCGGCTCCTATTTTCAATCCGGATTTCCATTGATCCTCCCGGATGTGAAC
>WRNN01000009.1 GCA_009776595.1 Clostridiales bacterium | reverse complement strand
CTGTACGCAATGTTAACGATCTGGCCGGTTTGCAGAATGTATCCGGTTTGGATCAGAATCTGGCCAGGATGATCGGCAGCCTGCAATCGATTTGGAGTAAGGCAGGCTATGCGAAAGAGAATGCGTCAAGCGAAGCCGCAGGCGTAATGGACTATTTGACCACGATAAAAACCGCCTCCCGTTCGATGAAAAATGCTTTGGACAGCTTGATGGGCATCACGGCGCAATCTGCCTTCAAGCAAACGGCTCCTGTTTCTTCCAACAGCGAAAAACTGAGCGTGGACAGTACAGGCCCGGTATCCGGATCCTTCAGCAGCATGGACGTCCATATCGACCAAATCGCGACGCAGCAGATCAATAAAGGCACTGCCCTGGCGGCAAACGCCAATGCGGGAGGGGCCGCGTTCTACGAATTCAGCATCATAAACGACGGGAATACGCATCATTTTGTTATCGCCGTTGAAGCCGGCGATACGAACCAGACGCTTCAGGAAAAAATGGCAAAAGCCGTCAACGATAAAAACATCGGCGTAACAGCATTCGTTGAAAAGGATACCGGGAATAATACCGCCACGTTGCTATTCCGGTCAAAAGAAACAGGCGCCGGGCCCAAAAATGAGTTTTCCGTTCAAGACGTCTACGGAAACGCCGTTTCGATCACGGGTACAGCCAATGTCTCCCAACAGGCGAAGGACGCCATTTACCGCATTGACAACGCTGCGCAGAAGACCTCCTCCGCCAACAGCATCGATCTGGGATACGGCATAAAAGCCACCCTTCTGGAAGCTTCAAACGAA
Organism: Clostridiales bacterium; assembly: GCA_009776595.1. GTDB lineage: Bacteria > Bacillota > Peptococcia > DRI-13 > UBA5745 > WRMS01. The sequence goes on along the minus strand of WRNN01000009.1, from coordinate 12,243 downwards.
GCCATTACGATCACGGCGAAAGCGGGCGGGGCAGGCGTTGAACAAGCGCTCAATGATTTAGCAAAAAGCTATAACGACCTCGTATCAGCAGCCAAAAGCAGCGACACGCCAAAAGCGATGTTCATGAATTATCAATTGGCCGGCGTGATTCATACCTATGCACCTTCTCTCAGCCGCATAGGGATCAGCATGCATGCAGACGGCACAATGTCTGTCGACGCAGAAAAAATGACTGCCGCCGCAGAAAGCGGCGAACTGAATAGCATGTTCAACAGGGATCAGTATACCAATTATGGATTTGCCGACCGGATGTTCCGGTTAGCCTCAGAAATCAATGCCAATCCGATGAAATACACAGATCTTTCCGCCGTCGGGCTAACGAACTATAACAATGATCTCTACGCGCCATTCCCGGCTTCCCGATATAATCAAGTATATCCTACGGGACTATTCTTAAATATGTTTATATAGTTCAAGGGAGCGGCTCCTCTACGTCTTTGCCGGCGGTTTTCTCCGTTACTGTCCAGGGATCAGGAAATATCGCTTGCCTCACGGGAGGCGGCGTTGGTGCTTTTTGGGTTTCTGCTTGATCCGCTTCGCTCTGCGGATCATCCCGTCCTTGCTGATCCGGCGCCGCCCGAAGATCCGGCTGGGTTTTCTCTTCCTGCCATTCCAGATAAACTGGCGCCAGCGGATTGACTTCCGGTTCAGGTTCTTTGTCTTCCGGAACGCCGGACGCGCCCGTCCTGCGGTTTGACGCGGAGATAGCGGCAGCGGCAAAGAGAAAAGAAACCCCCGTTAATACCATGGACCAGAGCAGATGGGTCATGGGGGCCAAACGCAGCCCAAAAAGGGGCGAGAGAAGAAAAAGCAACAGATATGCCGCATATTCAAGGACCCTGGTCAGACCGGATATGGTAATTACACAAAACGCGGCGCCTGCCAAAGCCGGAAACCAGTAAACGCCGATCAAAAAGCTATATTTTCCGCGATTTGCTATCGAATATACCGTCATCATCACCCAGACAACCAGAAAAATCGCCGACGCAGCGGCATGGATCACGGAAGGCGATGATCCATATAATAAAAGATCCAGATTCATATAGGCAGCCATTACGCTGACCATCAAGGTTAACACGAAAAGAAGTGCTCCGACCGGGCTTTTATTCAAAGATACCCTCACCGCCTGATTCTGAAAGTCAATACCCATTGTACAACCGATTGGCGGAATAGACAACCTTGGCGGAGTTCTGGCATTTTCAGCCATATTGTTGAAATTAATATAAAATACCATATAAATTGAATAACTGGATTTTATTGTGAAAGCGAAGTATAATGTAGATAACAATCGATCAAGTGGTTTGGATCGTCATAAGGCAGCAAGAGGTTTGCGAAGCGCAGGCCGCGAAGGCTGCGGTTTTTTGGCTTTCCGGACCGCCCGTATACGGAGGATGGAATATGAAAAGGACCCTGTGGAAATTCCTGTCTACAGCGCTGATTATTCTATTGCTGTCCGGCATATTCTGCGGTGTAGCGCTGGGCGCGCTGGACATTAAAGTCGGTTATTACGATTATGATGATTTTTTAATCGTGGATGAGGAGAACAACATTTCCGGATATGCGGGTGAAATTCTGGATATGCTCGTTCAAGAAAATGCCCATTGGCATTTTGTGCCTGTCAAATTTGACAGAGGAACGTTTCTTCAAAATATGAGCAAGGGCTTTGCGGTGCTATCCATACAAAGCCCTTACGGTACGAACAATCCCCGATTCTTTGTTTACTCGGAACAACCGGTTGGCGTTGAGCTGGGGATTTTCTACGCCAGTCCGGATCAGGCAATCAACTATGAGGATTTTGAGACTTTGACGGCATGCGGGTAGGCGCTATAAACGGAGATATGCAGAACGATTTGTTTGCCGCCTATCAAAGGGAAAATGGTTTTTCTACAGAATATATTATCTATAATACATTAGACGCCATGAAGCAAGCCCTGTTCAACAGAGAGATAGACGGTTTGATCTACGGCAGCATGGTGGAACAGGCGGATTTGATGGTGATCGCCCGTTATGCCGAGACCCCTTTGCACATAGCGGCAAATGTATGGGGAGAGACTTTCATTGCCTACTTTGACCGTGTGCTAAGCCGGGTAACCAGAGAGAATCCGGATTTTCTTGAGGACTTGTATGATAAATACTTCGGGGAAGCCCCGGCAGCCATGCAAGCCATGACAGTGGAAGAACAGGCGGAAATGGAGTCGCAGATCAAGGCGGAAGGGGAGAAACAGGCGGCTGAAGAAATCCGGCCCGTGGTGGAAGAAAAATCGGGAACGGATGCCAGGCAAGCCGTTGCCGCTACTGTTCCGGGTACAATGGCGCCGGATTATGCCCCTGAAGCGGACGGTAACGAAAGAAAGCTGACCCAGATCGGGTTTCTGGCCGGCGTTGCGTTGCTGGTCATTCTGATGGCAGTGGCGATAACCAGAAAAAGCAGCGGTAAGGCAGCGAAACAAACTATAGCAGAAACCGCCGGCTATGACGCCGGTCTGCGAACGCCGGAAGAGGCGTTTGAAGACAAAGCTGAAGCAGAAACNCGGAACAGAGCAAAAGAGGAGGAAAGGCGCCGGGCTGAAGAGGCGGCACGGCGCCAGGNTGAAGAAGAGGCGCAGCGCCAAGCCAAAGAAGAGGCACAGCGCCAGGTTGAAGAAGAGGCACAGCGCCAGGTTGAAGAAGCAGCGCGGCGACAGGCCGAAGAAAAGGCGCAGCGCCAAGCCGAAGAAGAGGCACAGCGCCAGGTTGAAGAAGCGGCGCGGCGACAGGCCGAAGAAAAGGCGCAGCGCCAAGCCGAAGAAGAGGCAAAGCGCCAGGCCGAAGAAGCGGCGGCAATCAAGCGGGAAAGAATAACAGAGATAGCGGACCATGAATCAGCCCAAAGCAACGCCGGTCGTGGATATGCATCAGGCATTGCCGAAGACGATGAGGAAGATCCGGGCAAGAACGAAAACCAATACAGCAACAGGAGTGGAAAAATAGAGATGTTGCCGGGATGGCTTGATGAAATAGCAGGTATGAGCAACCAAAAAATCGAAACCGGCGAGGTTACGGAATACACGGACGAGCAAATTCGCGGAGAAATCTATTTAAGCGGATTAACTTTTTCTTTGCAGCCCAGATATTCCCTGGATCACAACAACGTCATCGGGGCAGAGGTATCCATATTCTGCCGTCATCCTATCCGGGACAGGGTTTATCCGGAAGAGTTGGTTCTCTCCCTGACACAAAAAGGAAAACTGCATATCCTGGATCGATATATCTTTGAAAGCATCTGCCTCTGTAAGCCGCAGGACAAAATACATCCCGACGAAGACTTTGAGATCGTTATTCCTGTTTTTACAGAGAGTGTGGTTCATCCGGAGTTCAGCCGCTGGTATATCGATACAGTGAAAAACTACGGCGTACCGCCCGCGCTGTTCAGGCTGGATTTGGTTTACCGCTGGCAGGCGGATCAGGATCCCCTGGTGTACCAGTCCCTTGGGAAACTGACCGACGCCGGTTTCAAGACAGCGCTCAAAGATGTAGGCAATATCAATTACCCGCTTAGCCTGCTCAGCGAAGTGGAATTAGAGGCGATTGTCGTCTCAGAGCAGTTGATTATCGACGCGCTTGTTAACGAAAAAAAGAAGAGGCTGCTCGCCGCCCTTAAAGGCATATGCACACAGATGGATTTCCGTATGGAAGCCGACAGAATCGATTCCCGGGAAAAATTCCAACTCTTGTCCGACGTCGGCTGTCAGGTATATCAAGGTAATTTCCTTACCCGGGCTATCCCGTTTGAGCAGTTCTGGGAATATAAACGTAAGCTGGACGTACGCTCCGCATAGGATAGCGCCACATAGGCATAGGTTGCATAGAATGACGCCTCTATGACATGGCAGGCTCGGCGTCTACCGCTTCAATGCTATAATCGAATCCCACCAGGCGATCTACCAGGTTGACAAGGCTCAAAATCTCCGGCTTGGAAATTTGGGCGTCGGCGCCTAGAGCGATGCCCTTTTTTCGCATTTCATCATCGATCAGGGAAGAAAATAAAATCACCGGCAGCACCCGTAAATCTTTGTCCTCCTTAATCAGCTTGGTAAGACGATGGCCGTCCATTTGCGGCATTTCAATATCTGTCACAACACAAGCTACATGCGACTGGAGGGGGTCTCCTATTTTTTTTACTTCATTCAGGTAATCCCATGCTTCCTGACCGTTGTCCAGTTTCGTCGTGTTGACATAACCGGCTTTATGGAGTGAATCCAGTATCATTTTGGATAGCAGTGTAGAATCTTCCACCACAACGATCGGGGACTCCTGCCGGGGCCGATTGCCAAGGACGTCCAGGTCACTGATCTGAATACCCGCATGGGCGCTGATCTCCGTGACGATCTTTTCAAAATCCAGTATGGTGATCAGTCTGCTCTGATAATCGGCAATGGCTGTGGCAACGCCTTCCTCGCCNCCAAATATGATCTTGTCGGGTTTCTGCAGCATCGTCCAGGATATCCTGTCGATNCCGACGACGGAATGGACATGAAAGGCGAAATCCAACTGGTTAAAACGGGTTATGATAAAAATATCCTTGTCCGGAAAATCTGACTCGCCAAGGCCGAGATACTTCGATAAATCAATAACCGTGATGACCTGTTCCCTCGGCTTATATATCCCTTCGATGTACAGATTGGCTTTCGGCATTGGTTTCACAGGGCTTGCNGTCATTATTTCGATGACTTTTGCCACATTGATTCCAAACAGTTGCCCGCTGATGGTAAATTCCATGATCTCCAGTTCATTGGTACCGGACTCCAGCAATATATTCGTCTGGNTGTCGCTCATGATCTATATCGTCCTCCTCGAATGATCGATCCGCNTTTCGTTCAANCGTCAAGCGGATATCTATATATTTTGATTGAGAAGCAGGCCGTTGTTTTCATCGGGTTCTCCGACCTGAAACTTATTCCCNTGATCCTTGGCTTTGGTTACGGTAGTCGTCGTACCGCCGGAGATATAAACCCTGCCGCATTCCGGGCAAATCGCGCTGTGAAGNATNACCGATTGGCTGATCACTTGACGATTCTGCCGGCTGGCTTTGGATTGCTCCCGTGCGACATGTTCACTTTCATGCGCCCGGACAGCGGAACCGGCTTCCTCCGGGCTGATTTTGGCAGGCGTTTGAAAGGATACCCCGGGGTCGTCCGACTGATCCTGGTACTTCCGGTTCTTGCAGGTTTGGCATTCTGTCTTGCCTGTAGCGATAATATTGCCGACCTTATCCTGTTCCGGCGTGATTCTGTTGAATTGTGTATCATTGCCGACGGGCGCCTTAACCTGATTTGACGCCCCTGTTGGGCCTTCCGACAGTTTATTCAGCCTGTCGGCGTTTCCATTTTTTAAATACTGCTGGTATTGCTGATCTTGTAGATATTGATTATATAGTTCGTATGGCGACATTCTGCTTTCAGACGAACCGATGGGCTCTATCATGGAAGACCCTCCTTATTCCGGTATTCTGGTTATGATTATGATTATCGCATTGTTTTTGCGTTTATCAATACCCGTCGGTATGTAAAGTTAAAAGTATCTCTCTGCTTATTTTAAATGAAAATGAAATGTGGTATAGTGGATAGCAGGAAGAGAAAGGGGAACAGGCAGAACATGATCGACACAGAGCCCCGGTTTAGCACTAAAAGAGAATGGTTATATATCCTCATCGTAATGCTTGTTTCGATATCGCTGCTGTTCGTTTCCCGCCGAATACCGGGCTTCAGCGAGTGGTATGCCAGGCATGTATTCCCGATATTTCCGCTTTCTCTGGGAAGGCTGTCGTCCATTGCGCCTTTTTCTTTGTTTGAATTTGCCCTGCTGGGTCTTGCGATATCTTTGCCGCTCATGATTATCTGGAAAATTCTATCCTCGGTCAGGAGGCGCAGGCAATGGCAGGAAGATAGCCCGGGCAAAGCCTTGAGCTTGCGGATTTTGCATTTTGCTTGTCTGCTATGCACGATGTTTCTGTTTTTTGCCCTCACTTTCGGCATCAACTTCAATCGCGAGAATTTCGCTTTACAATCCGATTTGGATGTGCAGGAGATATCCGCGGGAGAATTGAGGCAACTCTATAGGCTTTTGCTGAGTGATATCCGGGATTTGCCGGCAGAGGCGCCCTCAGGAGGAAATAGTATCGAGGCAAGCGGGGTTTCGCTTTCGGAAAGCTTTCCCGCGATGGACAGTACGGAGCTTCATCATGCGGCGAGAGTTACAATGGAAGAGTTGAGTCGCTCCTATCGAGGACTTATCCATTATTATCCTGAAGCAAAGCCTGTTTTTTTCTCTTCGTTGCTGTCCCGCTTTCAAATAGGAGGTTTTTATTCCTTTCTGACGATGGAAGCAAACTATAACAGAGATATGCCGGAAGTGAATAAGCCTTTTACCATTTGCCACGAATTGGCGCATCTCTCCGGCTTTGCCCGGGAGGATGAGGCGAATTTTGTAAGCTACATGGCGTGCAGCCAATCGGAGAACCCCTCTTTCCGCTACAGTGGCCTGACTTATGCGCTGCGCTATACGCTTAGCGCGTTAAGAAGCAGTATTGAGGCTGAAGAATACCAGAGGCTGTGCGAATATTTACCGGATTGGGTGTGGCAGGATCTCCAAACTGACCGGCAGTTCTGGTCAGCCTACGAAGGGAGAACCTCAGAGGTCTTTCAGAACTTCAATGACTTCTTCCTGAAAGCGAATAACCAGGAGGACGGTACGCAAAGTTATGCCCGCATGCTGTATCTTTTGCTGGCATACTATCGGGATAACGGGAGAATGACACATTTCTCCGCCGACCCTGAGCCGGTATTTCCGGATATACACGTCGCGGCNGATACGCTTTACAGTCCTAATGCGATACTCGCCGACCGCGAAACCGGAACGATCCTGTTTACGAAGGACAGCGACAGCCGGGCGGAACCGGCCTCCGTGACCAAGATATTNACNGCGATAACCGCTATCGAGTTAATTGAGGATATGGACGCCAGAGTGACAATGAAAACGAGAGATTACACAGATCTGTACAGGCTCAGTGCGTCCCTGTCCGGATTTGAGGTAGGGGAAGCGGTAAGCTACCGCGACCTGTTGTATACATTGATGCTGATTTCCGGCTGCGACAGCGCCTATGCCCTGGCGAATAATCTGTGCGGAAGCCTGCCGGCTTTCGCGGAAAAAATGAATGCAAAAGTTGCCGAGCTGGGTTTATCAGACAGCCATTTTGTGGATCCCAGCGGGCTTACGGCGCCGGAACATTATACTACGGCGGAAGATATGGTAAAGATTCTGGATTACGCCTTACAAAACCCGATGTTTTGTGAGCTTTTTGAGGCAAAGAGCTATAGTATACCGCCGAACAATCATCGGTCGGAAGAGAGGGAGATCAACAGTCACTTTTTTTCACGGCTAGATCGGGACTATGAAGGCGGCGTCCTGGAAAACGGGGTCCGGCTTCTGGGAGGGAAAACCGGCTTTACCAATGCGGCGGGCTTATGTTTAGCCACCCTTGGGGAATTTGACGGAAGGGAATATATCGTCGTTATATTCGGTGGTCCGGGTACCAACCGGACGCCCCAGTATAACTTTATGGATGCGATGACCTTATTTAACTCGCTGCAAAGCAGGGAATTCAGCAGGCAGGCGTATTAAGAGGGTTACTATTAAAAGGAGCGAATCTGATGTTTTTTCTATTTGGTTTTGGTAAGCAAACAATCAAAAAAATGGGGAAGATAAAGGAACATGTATGCAGCCATTGCCACAAGCCTTCTCAGTGCATTTTGGTTAAAGTCGTGGATTGGTTCACAATCTTTTTTATCCCGATCTTCCCTTATCTGACCAGATATGCGCTGACCTGTCCGCTGTGTGATAATGCCCGCGAGCTGAGCCGGGAAGAACTTACAGAAATCGCAACGGAGCTTATGCCTTTGGATGCCGCAGATTCTGTGGATCCCGATCATACGGGCGAGCATGAAGATGATTCTGACGAATGGTTTTTCGGCGGGGATTCCGAGAAAAAAAGCCTTTTCAATACAACGAATAAGTATGAAGGCAAAACCCCTACGCAGATTGCCTATTTGTCCAAGCTGGAAGCCCGCGAAAAAGAAATAGAAGCCCGGGAGGGGAAGTCTGTTCAGGATGATGCGGAAGCCGGCAAAGCGCAAGAAGAGCCGGCAGCCGCTGAGGTTACAGAGGCGGGGGAAGCGCCTTCGCGTCACGTAGCACAAGAAGCGGACGAAGCGCGCAAAACGCACAAACCACACACAGCAGACGAAGCAAATATAGCAGACGAAATACACGCGGGACATAAGGATAAGGCCGGGAAGGAAGAGGAAGCCGCGAAAACAGCAGATACTGAATCGCGGCTTGCCGGAACTGTGCCGTCTGTGCCGGGAGCACCCGGCAAACAGGAAGGCGCCGGGACTTTAGCCTCCAACGCCAGAGAGAAAGCGCTGGAAGCCAGGGAGAAGGCGCTGGCAGCCAGAGAAATGGCGCTGGCAGCCAGGGAGAAAGCTGTCGATGTGCGGGAGAAGGCGCTCGACGTCCGCGAAGCAAGCAGACGGTGACAGCGCACTGCTCATGCGGAATACGAACAACGCAAAAAAAGGCTCTGAGATGCGGCTTAGCGTATCCCGGAGCCTTTATTATGCATGGACTCCTCTAACGTTCAGCATGTAGGGCATAATCTTGTACTGAACGAAGATTCGGTTAAGCGGCGGATTGTCCCGCGCCCGAAGGAAGTATAATCATCTGGCCTGGATAGATCAGATGCGGGTTGGCAAGATTGTTTATCCGCTGCAGTTCCTGCCATGTCGTGCCGTAGCTTTGGGCAATTCTCCAAAGAACGTCGCCGGACTTCACCACATACACAGCGTCTATGGCTATCGGCGGGACAGGCGTCACAATGGCTTCAGAGACTGGCGGCGGTGCTGTTGCAGGCGTTTCAGCAGGCAATGTGACGGCGCCGGATTCGATTACAGAAACCCGNCCCTCCGCCTCTCCGGTAATCACCGGCTTGGTAGCCAAATAATCCACCAGCGCTTCNGCGTCGCCTTGGAAATACATCGTGTTTTTACCATCCGTCATCATCGTATAGCCGTCGCCACCTGCCACGAGGAATTCACTGGAAGCAACAGTGTAGACTTTCGCCGGGTCTAAGGCTTCGTCTCCAACAAATGCCGATACGACGCGGCTGCCGGCTTGGGCAGCGGGATCAAAGCGAAAAGACATCCCGGAGACCTGGATGAACGACGCCGCGGGTTCCGGGTATAAGCTGACGCCATGTTCCATGACCTTAAGCAGGTCGGCGCCGGTGAGTTCAACCGTCATCAGGAGATTGGAGAACGGAAGGGTTGTCAGCACATCTCCCATGGTGATATCGCCGGCCTCTATGCTTGCGCGGATATTTCCTCCCGTCAGAAAGGCGACGTCCGCGCCGGTGGCAAATCGCATGGAATCCGCGATCAGGTTCGACAGATTGGTTTCGGCGATTCTGACGGCGCTTCTTTCTCCTTGCAGGAAGAAAGCGCTCTCGCCTACAACATGGGAGACTAACGATTCATTTTGGGCTTCCCATTCGGCGATGATATCCAGCACTGCCTGGTCGGCAACAAGGTCTGTCTCGTCTTCGGGGCCGGGTACAGCGATGAGCTTTGCTGTTTTCGCATAGGTGTCGCCGGTCTTTGTAAAAGTCACCATACCGATATTTTCACCGTAAGCGCCGGTCTGTACGGTAAGCACATCGCCGGCGACGTTTCCGCTTTCCAGCCTGGTATGGCTATGACCGTCGATGATGAGGTCGATGCCGGGAATATTGACCAGGGCGCTGCTGCGATCAGCCTGCGCCGTGGCGTTATCCACCCCCAGGTGGGCTAAGGCGATGATCAGGTCGCAGCCTTCGTTTTGCAGGGCGGCCACCGTTTCCGCAGCGATAGCGGAGGGACTTGCAAAAGTAAGCCCCGTGACATTGCGCGGATCGGTTTTGGTCAAGGTTTCCGGCGTGGAAAGTCCAAATATCCCGACAGTGAGGTTGTCCATATGAATAACTTCGTAAGGCTGAAGCAGCGTCTCTCCGTTTGCCTTTTTCACGTTTGCGGACAGCAGGGGAAATTGCATCGTTTTCGACAGTTCCAACAGCCGTTCAAAGCCGAAATTGAAGTCATGGTTCCCGGGCGCCATCGCGGCGTAGCCAGCCATATTCATGACTTCCACCATAGCCGAACCTTTGGAAAGATTTGTCGCGATCTGTCCATGCAGGGCGTCGCCGGCGTCCAGGATCAGGACATTGCCGGCAGTATCTTTCGCCAGCTGCGATACATACGGGGCTGCGCTCATGCGCCCGTGCTGGTCATTCGTATGAAAGACAGTCAGGACTACCTCGTCGCCGGAAGCTGCGAAAGCGCCTGCGGACCATACGGAAGCTACCAATAAGACTGTTAGCAGAATGGCGGATACTTTACAGAGTTTGTGTTTCAACATACCTTGGCCTCCTTGCATTGATTTCATCATGATCTTACCTTTTTCCCGCAAAAGTTTCAAGTAATTTCATAAAGGCAGCTGCCATCCCTTCATTCGGCTCCCTAAACCTGTTCCAAAAATGACCTGATCAGCATGGCGAAAGGCGCTTTGACCGCCTCCGCTACACGCCATACTTCTTCCTCAGAAAGCTTTTGCGCAAGCACCCCGGCAGCCATATTGGTCACAAGTGAAATGCCCAGTATCCGCATATCCGCTTGCCTTGCCGCTATACATTCATGAACGGTGGACATTCCCACAAGGTCGCCGCCCAGTATACGAAGCGCCCGTATCTCTGCCGGCGTCTCAAACTGCGGGCCCGAAGCATAAAAATATACGCCTTCGTGAAGCTTAATCCCCTGTTTCACAGCAAGTTCCCTGATAAGCGTCAGATACGCAGGATCGAATACGTAACTCATATCGATGAAACGCTGTCCGAATTCCGGTATATTCGGCCCAATCAGCGGATTGGGGAAGCTGAGCCTGATAAAGTCGTTAAGCGCCACCAGTTCCCCGGGGTTATACTCCAAATTAATGCCGCCCGCCGCATTGGTAACAATTAGTGAGGTCGCGCCCAGCAGCTTGGCTACCCTGATGGGGAATACCACCTCTTCCGCCGAATATCCTTCATATAAATGAAACCGCCCCTGCATCAGCATTACCGCTTTAGCGCCAAGCTTCCGCATACTAAACGTCCCTTGTGTCCCGGCGCCGTGGGTGTTTTGAAATGCGGGATATCCGCATAGTTATGGCTATGGCAGACTGTGCTTCCTCTGCGAGAAACCCCAGTCCGGAGCCTAGTATAAGTAGATATTCCGGCCTAAAGGGGCCAAGCCTGGCTGCGATATAGTCCGCGCTTTCTTGATATTGATCAAAACTGAACATGGATATTCCCTCCTTTAAGAACATACGCCTTTTTATTTGTGCAGAATACCAACTTTTGGTGATTTTTTCGGAATATTCATGTAAAGTATTTATCAATACCACAAATAATACCTATAGAAAATATGGATCGCACTTTCGGGTATGCTATAATTGGCTTAGTGAAACCTGTTCTGGCTTGTGGTGATACGGCAGGAACAGGAGGCAATAACCGGACGAAGACGGGCGGGTTAGCCATCGGATAAAGGGGTGTAGGCAGATTATGTGCGGCAGGTACTATATCGAAATCGACGAAGAAGAATTGCAGGAAATCGTCAGCGAAGCCGAGAAGAAAACGCAAGGAACGCCTGAGCAGCTCATGCTCAAGACCGGCGGCGATATATTTCCCACGGACACCGTGCCGGTCCAGACCGGCGTCGGACTCTATCAGCCGATGCGATGGGGCTTTGTCGCGTACAATGGTAGACCCGTCATCAACGCCCGCAGCGAAACGGCGCTGGAAAAGCCGATGTTTAAGGAATCTATGCTGGCGCGCCGGTGCCTGGTACCAGCCAGCGGTTACTATGAATGGCGAAAGGACGGGGGCAGGAAAATCAAGTATCGGCTGTTCCTTCCCGATAGCCCCATGTACTTTGCGGGATGTTGGCGGCAGGAAAAGGGCCGGGGGGTTTATACTTTTGTGATTCTCACACAGGCTGCGGCGGATGGCCTGGCCTTTATCCACGACCGCATGCCGGTAATTATCCCCCGCAGCCTGTCCGGCGACTGGCTGCAGGGCGG
>WRNN01000008.1 GCA_009776595.1 Clostridiales bacterium | reverse complement strand
GCCGGCGGCGCCGGAAGCAGAGCCGGCCCGGATCCGGCTGGGAGGGCTGAAGGGGCCGACGACCATCGGCATGGTAAAGCTCCTGGAAGACGCCAAAGCCGGTAAAACGGGGATCGACTACCAATTTACAATAGCCGGCGCCGCGGATGAATTGACGCCGGCACTGATCCGGGGCGAATTGGATATCGTGGCCATACCGGCGAATCTGGCCTCCGTACTCTACAACAATACCGGGGGAGCGGTACGGCTTCTGGCCGTCAATACCCTGGGGGTAACTTATATCGTGGATACCGGAGGAGAAATCGGCAGTTTCGCGGATCTGAAAGGGAAGACGGTTTACTGCACGGGCAAAGGCGCCGTTCCGGAATTTGCGCTGCGGTATCTGCTGAAGGAAAACGGCGTCGATCCGGACAATGACCTGACTTTGGAGTGGAAATCGGAGCCTCCGGAAGTCGTGGCGATGCTGGCGCAGTCCGGCGGCGTGGCGATGCTGCCGCAGCCTTATGTGACGGTAGCGCAGAATGCCCTTCCCGGTTTGAGAATTGCGCTGGACATGACGGAAGAATGGAATGCGCTTGACAATGGCAGTATGCTGATTACCGGCGTGCTGGCGGTCAACCGGGACTTCGCGCAGGCGTACCCGGAGCGGATTCAGCTATTCCTGGAGGAATATAAAGCGTCCACCGAATATGTTAACGCGAATGTTCCGGAAGCCGCCGTGATGGTAGAAGCCTATGATATTGTGAAAGCGCCCATAGCGGAAATCGCGATCCCGTATTGTAATATATTTTACCTTGACGGAGAGGAAATGGAAAAAGCGGTATCCGGCTATCTGGAAGTCCTGTATGCGCAGAATCCGAAATCGGTAGGCGAGACCTTACCGGGAGATGATTTCTATTATAAAAGGTAAACGGGACAGACAAGCGGCAGCTCTGGCAAACCAGAAAAAACGAAGCGCGCGGCTTCTGCTATCCGTTTTGCTGGCGCTTGCGCTTTGGCAGGCAGGTACGATGCTGTTCAGCCGCTATATGGGACTCGGCAGCTTTCTTGTAGCGCCGCCGGCGGCGGTATTCGGACGGCTGTTGGCGCTTTTGACGGAACTCAGTTTTTGGCATAGACTTTGGTTTTCCTTCTTTCGTATCCTTATCGGCTTCTTTAGCGCTTTGATTCTGGCCGCGCTTCTGGCGACAGCCGCCAGTCGCTTTTCCTTGTTGGAGACGCTGCTCTGGCCGTATATTACGGTGGTTAAAACGACGCCTGTGGCTTCTTTTGTCATTCTCTGCCTGATCTGGATCGGCTCGGCGAATCTGTCCGCCGTAATTTCCTTTCTGATGGTGCTGCCCATCGTATACAGCAATATGCTGGAAGGCATACGCAGTACAGATTTACAGCTTTTGGAGATGGCGGATGTTTTCGGCGCGGGCTGGAGCAGGCGGATTCTGTATATCTATTTGCCCCAATTGAAGCCTTATCTGATTTCCGCCTGCAGCGTATCCCTGGGCATGACCTGGAAGTCCGGCATCGCTGCCGAAGTCATCGGCATCCCCGGCGGCTCCATCGGCGAAATGTTATATGAAGCAAAGATATATTTGAACGCCCGGGACCTTTTTGCCTGGACGGCAATCATCATTCTGCTGAGCGCCGCTTTTGAGAAGCTGTTTATGGCGGTGTTACAGAAATCCTATCGCAGGCTGGAAACGATGGAAAGCAACAAAAGCAGCGGTGATGTAAACGCCGCCGCCGCCATGGCGGCCGTCTCCGGGACGGAGATGGCGGATTGTACCGAAGACCTCTGTCAGGATTGTCCGAATGATCATTCAACCGGTCCGCCTGAGGGCGCGATGCCGGATATCCTTATCAGCGGCCTGCATAAAACCTATACGGATAAACAGGTGCTGCGGGACTATTCCGCTGTGTTTCCCGCCGGGCAGTGTACATGCATAATGGGAGATTCAGGCGTTGGCAAGACAACCCTGTTCCGCATCCTGATGGGGCTGACGGACGCGGACGCGGGCAGCATCAGCGGCGTCGAAGGCTTGAAGCCAAGCGCTGTCTTCCAGGAAAACCGTCTGTGTGAGAGCCTGAACGCCGTTGCCAACGTCAGATTTGCCTGCGGCAATGCCGTTACCGGAAAGAGGATCCGTTCACAGTTGACCGCCCTTGGTTTGGAGAATAGCATGTATCAGCCGGTCCGGGAATTATCCGGCGGTATGCGCAGGCGGGTGGCGATTGTCCGGGCGATCGCTGCGGGAGGCGATATCCTGTATCTGGACGAGCCGCTGAAAGGCCTTGACGAACAAAANAAAGANACGGTTGTCGCCTATATCCGGAATCACGCAAACGGAAGGACCATTCTGATGGTGACGCACAACGCGGATGAAGTGGAGCGGATGGGCGGCAGGCTGCAGGTCATGCAAGGCGTATAGACACACAAATGCACCGGCGCTGCCAAAGCCGGCGCCGATCAGCAAAAAAAACCGCCGCAGGTCAGGAAGATAAGCATATCTTTTACTATATTATTCTGGAAATGTGTGATATAGTATTGCGAAAGAAAATGATAACAAATTTGAATCGGGGAGGCCTTAATATGTCGCTATCATCATTGGCAGCAGACCACGCGGCCGGCAAAGGAAGCGAGCCGGATGCCGTATTTGCGGTAGTAGAAATGATCAGAGAAGCAAAGAAATTACCCGGACCGATCAACATAATTGACGGTTCAATCGGCGCTATGCGGGATGAGAAAGGTGAATTCGCCGTCCTGCCGGTAGTGGATGAAGAGTTTCGGCGGTTGCCTGCGGATACGCTCATGGATTACGCAACGATCGCCGGTTCGCCGGAGTTTATCCAGACAGCGATCGATTTTACTTTCCAGGGCTTTCAACCGAAAGGCACGATAGCCGCTGCGGTTGGGACGCCCGGCGGTACCGGCGCGGTCAGGCTCATGATGTGCAACTATACGAAACCGGGAGATACGGTGCTGATTCCGGACTGGTTTTGGCCGGCATACAGGACGATAGCGCAGGAAAGCTCCGCCAAAGTGGAGAATTATCGTATGTTTGACGCGGATTTCCGGTTTACGACGGAAGACATTAAGCGGAAATGCGAAGCTTGCCTGGAGAAGCAGGACAATCTGCTGATTATTTTCAATACGCCCGGCCACAACCCCACCGGTTATTCGCTTTCGGAAGACGATTGGGCGGACCTGATTCCTTTCTTTAAGAAGCTCGCGGCGGATACGAGCAAGAGAATTCTGCTCGGCGTGGATATTGCGTATATCGATTATAGCGGGGATCCGAAAGAATCCAGGCGGTTTCTGGGGATGTTTACCGACCTGCCGGAGAATATGCAAGTCCTTATCGCGTTCAGCATGTCGAAATCCTTTACCATGTANGGTATGAGAAGCGGGGCGATCGTCAGCTTCCACNCTTCNGCCGAAGTCATGCGGGACTTTACGAATATCAATTCCTTCTCCGCCCGGGGCGCCTGGTCCAACAGCAATCATGGCGCGCANGAGCTGATGGTCAAGGTCTGCGGCGATCCCGCGTTAGCGAAAAGAGCAGACGAAGAGCGCGAGGCGATGTCGGCTTTGCTTCGCCGGAGAGCGGACATCTTCATTAAAGAAGCGAAAGAAGTCGGATTAAGGATGCTGCCGTATACCGGAGGCTTCTTCATCGCGTTACCCCACGCGAATCCGAAAGCCGTCGTCGCCAAGCTGACAGAGAAACACATTTATCTCGTTGCCATGAGTAATGGTATCCGCATTGCGATCTGCGCCATACCCCTGAGTCAGGTACCTGGGCTGGCGGCGAGCGTAAAAGCGGCNGAGGAAGCGGTTGACGGATAATAGCCCCAAACTNCGATTGCGGAAGCATGCGCTTGCATCTGACACAGAGGAGGGAGGAATATGCCTGACGAAAAAAGGATCCTTGTAGTAGACGACGACGAAAACATTTGCCGGCTGCTCAAGATGTACCTGGCAAATGAGGGATTTCAGATTCTGGTGGCAAATGACGGTTCCAAAGCTTTGGAGTATGTGGAGAAAGAAAAAATCGACCTGATTATATTAGACGTCATGATGCCTGTCATGGACGGCTGGGATGTATGCCGGGCCGTACGGAAAATAAGCACCGCACCGATTATTATGCTGACNGCAAGAGATATGCTGGAAGACAAGCTTCAGGGTTTCGAGTATGGCGCTGACGATTATATGGTCAAGCCGTTTGAAACCAAAGAGCTGGTAGCCAGAGTCAAGGCCCGTTTGCGCGAGAAGCAGGACGGCGAGGAAAGCGACAGCAGGACGCCGTTATCGGTGGGAAATCTGGTGGTGGATTTGGGTCGCTATCAGGTCACCCTGAATGACCAGGTCGTAGATTTAAAGCCTAAAGAAATCCAGCTCCTGCATTTTCTGCTCCAGCACCGGAATACCGTATTTTCCAGAGAACAATTGTTAGAAAAGGTATGGCAGTATTCTTACTATGGAGATACCAGAACGGTAGACGTCCATGTTAAACGACTGAGAGAAAAATTGGAGAAACCGGAAAATGCCTGGCAGATCAAAACCGTTTGGGGCGTCGGGTATAAACTGGAGGGCGAATAGGCTTCATGTTTAAATCGCTGTTTTCCAAACTGCTGATCGGATATTTGACGATTTTTGTAATCACCCTGGCCGCACTGACTGCGGCCATTACTTTCATTTATCAAGGTTTTGTNTTTTCTGAAAAGCAAGTCGCGTTATCCAGNGGCGCCCTTGAGGTTACGCTGCAGTANGAGTTATGGATCAGAGGCGAAATCGGTCAGGAAGGCTTTCGCCAGTCTGTGGACGCCATCGGCGCGGTAATGGATTCCAAGGTTTATGTGTTGGATGTGGACGGCGAAGCGCTGGCACAGTATCGCATTACCGCCGAGGAAGAGACGAGGACCAGCAGCTATATCGTGGCAGACCTGATCAGCATCATGAACGGGCAGGAAATCTTTCGCAGAAGGGAGTATTCGGCCGAACAGGATGCCTATATGGTGTACCATGGCGCCCCTATCACGGTAGACGGCGTAGTCGAAGGCGCGATTCTGCAGTACTCCCCTGTGGAACGGATACGCAGCGGCCTCTTTCAGATCTACCTGCAGATTTGGACTGTAGGGCTGGTCATGAGTGTGGCGGGCGTTCTGATGATCTACCTGTACTCCGCCAGAACAACCCAGTCCCTGCGGGAACTGGAGCGGGCCGCGTTTCAGATTGCCTCCGGCGAGACGGTAGAGGATATCGTCAGCCCTGGTAACGATGAGTTTAGCCATTTATTCCAGGTGTTCAATGAGATGAAAGGCAAACTGGAACAAATCGAAACGATGCGCCGGGATTTCATTGCCAGTATATCACATGAATTACGTACGCCGCTGACTTCCATTCTCGGCTTTGTGCAGGGCATGGAGGATGGTCTGGTCTCGCAGGAAGAAACCGCTACGGTGCTGGATATCATTCAACAGGAAACACGGAGACTCATCCATCTCACGGGTGAGATTCTGGACCTGGTGAAGATGGAAAACGGCGTAGGCGAGCTTTTTCCCGAACGTTTCAGAGTGATTGAGGCATTGACATTTATCATAGGGTCGTTAAATATCAAGGAGAAAAAGCCGGGGCTTCAGGTGGAGATGGTTTGTCCGGAAGACTTGTACATCACGGCAGACGCGGACCGTTTCCGGCAAATCATGCTCAATTTATTGAGCAATTCGATTAAGTATACGGACCCACCGGGGAAAATCTCCATCGAGGTGGAGCGCAGCGGAATTTGGGCAAGATTTCGTGTTATCGATACCGGGATAGGGATCGAAGCCGAAGAATTGCCGCTGGTTTTTGAACGTTTCTACCAAACCGACAAATCCCGTCATAACAATGCCGGCGGATCCGGGCTTGGCTTAAATATCGCGAAAACCATTGTGGAGCTGCACGGCGGCCAGATTGGAATCAAGAGCACAGCGGGCGCGGGAACAGAGCTATGGTTCACCATGCCGATAGTGGGGACGCTGTAACAAAGATTTAACAAATAGCGTCAGGAATGTTCATAAGCTTTTCCGCGAATAAGAAGTATAATTTCAGTATGAGGGCAAGTGGATGCAGAAAAGCGGCTTATTCAGAAAGAGATACACGGTTAAGCTGGTCGCCGCCATTGGTTTGACAGGATTACTCTGTCTTGCGGCCTGCCAGGAAAACACAGCTTCAAATGAAGATAGGTTTGACGCCGGCCCGATCACGGTGGAATCCCTTGAAGGCTTGATTCTGGAGGGGGAAGGACCCATACCTGCCCGATTGATCTACCGGTCGAGAAATACCCTTTCCAGCGAAGAAGACCGGCTGGTACTGGAAGCGATATCTCTGGAGCTGGACAGGCTGGTGGAATTGGCGGGGCAATTGGATGACGCCGTCACAGAAGAAACAGAAATCACGGCTCCGGCGGGCTCCGCCGACGCGCAGTGATTTTTATAACCGAACGATAAGCGGGAAGAAGTGTTGTTTGTGAGGAAAGCTGTTTTTCGAATGATCGCGTATATGGTCATCCTGGTTATGGCAATGATGCTGATGACCGGTTCCGCATGGGCTGCAGACGGCGATTCCGAATACAAGCCTGAGCAGGAACTACTCACTTCCTCCGGACTGGATAAGCTTACCGTCGTCGAACTATATGATAAAGTGAAAGACAGCCGTCAGACGCTGCTGGAGACCAGGCTGGAAGTGGTGAAAAAAGCCAACGAAGCGAAACTGCGGCTTGAAGAACTGATTAAGGGAAACAAAACCGGCGCGCAGGCTACAGAAGCCTTAAGAAAGGATCTGGATACCATCCGGGAAGCCCAGCGCGTATTGGCGACCATACTCTCCGACATTCTCAACGCTGCCGCCGACATCAACAAGCGCGTCGCAGGGGAAGAGGAAGGGCCGACGGGCAATTCGACCGCTGTGGATACCTCCGCCGCTTCCCGGGCGGGTACGGCGCCGGCCCCGGTTTTTGACACGGAATCCGCCGAGAGTATTCCCTCCCGGTCTTATTTGGAAAAACTAATCCCCTTATATGAAGAAAAAACCCGCCAACTGATCCGGATAGCCGAGTCGCTGGACGGGATTGTATTGGTTGGATAGGGTTTAAGGGTTCAGCTTATCTTTAAGTAGGGGCAGTATTCCCTCCAGGATGTCCCGCTGAACCAGTTCTTCGGATTGATCGCCGGCGACCCGTATGATTCTGTGACCTTCGTTTTGCAGAAGACGGATCGCTTTTTCGTATTGTGCAAGAACGCGCTGTTGAATGCTTGCGGCTTCAAAAAGGTCCCTGTTCAAGCGGCTCTCCTGCAAGCGGCGCTCAGAGATCCCGGGATCGAGATCGATAAAGACGGTGATATCCGGATGGAGCACTTGCGCATTGATTTGCAGGATCCATTCCATGGGCAGATCCAGAGACTGGTAGGCCAATGAGGACAGCAAATAACGGTCGCAGATAACATGGACGCCCTGCTGAAGCAGGGGATAGAGTCCGGGTTCACGCAGGCCGTTATCTTCTTTATATACATGATCGGCACGGTCGGCGGCAAAGAGTAACGCCAGCGTCCTGCTGTCCAGAGAAAGCCTGTGATTGAGCGCTAACCTGGCGATACTTCCCGCAGGGCCTGCCGTAGGTTCGCAGGTAGTGAAGCACTTGCCGTAAACAGAGCCTTCGCCGTTAAACCAGTTCTGCAGGCGCAGGGTTTGCGTGGTTGTGCCGCTGCCGTCCAAACCTTCCAATACGATGAAAACACCGGAATGCGCCATGGCGTAACCTCACGATGAATTGAAATAGGATCAGGAGAGCGAGCGGAGTAAATCGTCCATGGCATACAGCCCGGGACGCCCGACGTCCCGCAGGAATTCAACCGCTTTCATCGCGCCGTTGGCAAAGAGCTCTCTGGACTGTGCCGAATGGCTTATGGTCAGGACTTCGTGCGCGCCGACAAACAGGATTTCATGCTCTCCGACAATCGTCCCGCCACGAATCGAGTGTATCCCGATTTCATGCGGATCCCGCTGC
Source organism: Clostridiales bacterium (assembly GCA_009776595.1). Taxonomy (GTDB): domain Bacteria; phylum Bacillota; class Peptococcia; order DRI-13; family UBA5745; genus WRMS01. Next base: position 5,824 of record WRNN01000008.1, on the reverse strand, counting down.
TTGTGTTCTCCGCTGCGGTCAAAGCTGTACCGGGGGGTATAAGGCAGAGCGGAAGCGGCGGCTTCTGCGATCATGAAGGCTGTGCCGCTGGGAGCGTCCACTTTCTTGTTGTGATGCTTTTCGATGATTTCTACATCATAGGCGTCCCCCAACACTNTTGCCGCCTGGCGGACAAGCGACTGGAGAAGNCCAATGCCCAGCGACATATTGGCGGATTTAAAAATCGGGATTGTCTTCGCCGCTTCGGCCACCAATTCCTCCAGGCTGCCCGCTATGCCGGTGGTACAGAGGAGGAGGGGAAGCCGTTTCTTCGTACAAAAGTCGAGAAGCATGGGCGTAAGGGAGATATGGCTGAAATCGACGACGAGGTCCGCTTCTTCCCCGACTGCGTCGAAGCGGCCATAGACAGGAAAGTCATTCGGCGTATCCAAAGCCTGGTCGACGCCGGCGACAATTTCCATGCCGGCATGCTCTTTCATCCGCATGACAAGCACTTGGCCCATGCGGCCGTTACAACCGGAAAGAATGACCCGGATCATAGAGACAACTCCTTTAGCGACCGATGATATCCAACAGGTCGTAATACCAATAGCAGGCGTCGACGAAAGCCTGGTTCACTTCTTCGAATTCGACGCCGTTTTGGATCATCATAATCGAACACTGATCCCAATCTGCCTTCTCATACAGGAAGATGAATGCGAGGACGGTATAGATATCCCCTTGTCTCTTTAAAAGGGCCCGCTTGACTTCTTCGTCGAGGGCGACCTCTTTCAAAGCGTCTTCCATGGGCATTTGAAGGATGATGTCAAGGAGAGAGAATAATCCCGCAAGAAAGAGCTGCTGTCCCAGATCCGGCAAATGAAAGGCCTGCGCCAGGTTTTCGGAAAACTTGGCGCGGGTCAGGGCCAGCTTTGTAATTTCACCCGGCCTGTCTTCCGCCAGACTGATGGATATGGCGACGTTGGCCCAGCGCCGGATCTCCCTTTGGCCCAACAGGGTAACTGCCGTCATGATGGAGTTAACCTTGTTGCTGAGGCCGATTGCGGCCGAGTTGATGAACCTGAGCAGCGAAACCGTGAGGAAGGGGTCCCTCTCGATAATGGGCACTATTTCTTCAAACTCGTAATCCTCGCTGTTGACCATGCTGAGCAATTGGAGGGCGTTGATTTTGACCGGGGATAACTCGACATAACCTTCGGTTATAGGCCGGTTGTAAAACCCGCCGGTGAACAGCCCGCTTTGATTTCTGCTTGCCAGGCGGTCAAAGGACTCCGTGTCCGGTACGTTGGAGAAGATGATGTTCACATCAGGCCAATAGGTTCTGGCATAAAAATGAGAACTGGTAAAGCTGCTGTCGAGATAGTCCAGGATCAGGTAATCCACCATGGCGATAAGCGGGTGTTCGCTGATGTCCTCCGGCAGTCCTTCAAAGCCCAATTGATAGCCTTTTTCTTTCAAAATGCCGCACTTTTTCACCACCATATCATTCACGGGGATGTTGCCCGGCAATACGCAGATCAGTTTGGAAGGTTCTATCTCGACATTTACCGGTCTGCCCACAAGAAGCTGATACATATTGAGATCGGCAAACAAGGGCTTGTTGGCGGCAAAAGGTTCTATACCGATTTGCTCAATCAAGTCCAAGCCGGGTGAAATAAGCGCTTCTGTCATGCGACGGAAATCATTTTGGATGCCGATAGCCCTCTCGCCGCTGCGATCGCAGAGGCGGTAGGCTTTCACAGTCATGTCTTTGTCGAATAAGGGAACGGCAACAATAAATACTTTCATAATATACTCTCACCATTAAATGTTTATTTTCTACTTTTCATTCTATATCAATAGGCTTTATTTTGCAACACACCTATGATACAATTTGGCAGTGTGCCAACTACGAGGAGGAAAGCTTCAGCGGTATGCGGGATAAAGATTTTGGCGGCGGCGCCGGCAGCCTCAAGCTGTCGAGAACAGCGATGGTGGCGGCTATATACGCTGCGATGACAATTGCCTTGGCGCCGATCAGTTTTGGCCCGCTGCAGTTTCGCGCAGCCGAAGCGATGACGGTTTTGCCCTGNGTTTATCCGGAGGCTGTGCCCGGCCTTTTTATCGGCTGCCTGATAGCGAATCTGATAGGCGGCTACGGCATAGCGGATATCGTATTTGGGAGTTTAGCCACCCTGGCGGCGGCGTATATGAGCCGTAGGATGAAGCAGATCTGGCTGGTCCCCTTGCCGCCGGTAATTGTTAACGCACTCGTTATCGGCGCCGTTCTCAGCAAGATGCTTGGCCTGCCTTTCTGGCTGACCGCGGGGGAGATTTGTCTGGGACAGACAGGCGCCTGCTATGGGTTGGGGATACCGCTGTTATTATTTTTGAAACGCAGAAAAATCAGCCTGTAATATAAGCTTTCAGTTCAATGCCGACTATGGTGGCGGGCGGCACATTTGCCCGGCGACACGTCACATTCATGTTCAACATCGGGCTTTCAAGTTGCTCAGCCTAACGGCTCAACGTCCTTCCGGCGTATAGCCAATCAGCCTCCATGGAGGACCTTCGCCTGAACCCCCTTCCGGGTGGTTCTACGGCTTCATTGGCTGCCAAGCCTGTGTTTCACGACTTCCTGTTCCTACCGTCGCCTTGGCAAACATGCCGCCCGCCACCTGCTGAGCCGGCACTGAACTGCAAGCTTTAATCTTATGCTGAGTATATTTTAATCCAATCTTAATTGCGAAAAATAGGGAAATGCTATATGATGAATGAAGGACAAACCTGAATTCACGGAGTTTTCCGCGTATATGAATGTGTGGCGAAGGAGTTTGTTGATGAAGAAGGAGCTAATCAGAAAATCGCCGTTTCCTTTTTATCTGGCGGGGACATGCTGGCTGATCTACAGCTTGCTGCTCCCCTTCTACCGGATGACGGACATCCTCATTGCCGCGGCCCTTTCCGCCGTGGTATTCCTGGTAAGCAGCAAGGTTTTTACACCCATCAGGGAAGTTGTGGAGATTGAAGAGAGCTTTGCGCCCTCCGGAAGCCGTCAGGCTGACGAAATGATCAGCCGCGGACAAACGCTGCTGAAAGAAATCCGGGAAGCCAATCAGAAAATAGACCGGGCGGAATTGTCCGATCAGATCAGCAGATTAGAGGATATCTGCAGGCAAATATTCAGGGAGGTCCAGCGCCGGCCGCAAAAGGCGCCCCTGATCCGCCGCTCTTTGGATTATTACCTGCCGGTTGTACTCAAACTGCTGCAATCCTATTTTAATATGGAGGAACAGAAAATTCAGGGGGAAAATATCCAGGCGGCTATGGCAAAGATCGAAAACATAATGGATACGGTGTTGAAAGCGTTCAGCACGCAGCTGGACGGCCTCTATAAAGATGAAGCATTGGATATCTCTACAGATATCACTGTTTTGCAGGGGATGCTTGCGCAGGAAGGCCTGTTATCCGAAGGGCTGCAGGCTGGCGGAAGCGAGTAAAAAGCACGAATCCTGACGGGGTATGGGGCAGCGCCTCATATGGAATAATTATCTGGATATATATAGACAGTATAAAGCGGGGAGGAAAAGCACAATGGCGAATGAAGAGAGTATTAGTTTATCCCTGGAAGGCGAGGTTCTGCCGCCGGTTGAGTCAGCCTTAACTTTGGATCCGGCCGGGGATTCGGTCAGAGAAATTGCGGTTAGCTCGGAAGTGCTGGACATGAGCAGCCTGACGCCTGCCGAACAGCAGCAGGTCATGGAGTTTGCCGGCAAGATTGACGTAACAAACGCCAACCAGATACTGCAATACGGNGCCGGCGCCCAAAGAAAGATAGCCGGTTTTTCTGAATCCGCGCTCAACAACGTCAGGACGAAAGACCTGGGGGAGACGGGGGATATGATCTCCAATCTGGTGATGGAGCTCAGAGGCTTCGAGATCGACGAGAAGGATAAAGGCTTTTTGGGACTATTTAAAAAAGGCGCAAACAGGCTGCAGCTGCTGAAAACCAAGTTTGATAAAGCGGAGGCAAACGTTGATAAAATCGTCCAGACGCTGGAACGGCATCAGATTCAACTGATGAAAGACGTAGCGATGCTGGACGAGATGTACAATACCAATCTGGTCTATCTGAAGGAACTGGCGATGTATATCCTGGCAGGGAAAAAGGCGTTGCAGGAAGCCAGGGACGTCACATTGCAGGAGTTTGTCGCGAAGGCGAAAACAAGCGGGCTTCCGGAAGACGCCCAAAACGCGAATGACTTCGCGAATCTCTGCGACCGCTTTGAGAAAAAAATCCACGATCTGGAGCTGACCCGCGTAGTCTCCATTCAGATGGCGCCCCAGATCCGCCTGGTACAAAACAACGATACCCTGATGGCGGAGAAGATCCAGTCGAGCCTGGTGAATACCATCCCGCTCTGGAAAAGCCAGATGGTCCTGGCTTTGGGCCTGGTGCATAGCCAAAGAGCTATGGAGGCCCAGCGGGAAGTGACGGATATGACCAATGACTGCTCAGGAAAAACGCCGACATGTTGAAAACAGGCACGATCGAAACCGCAAGGGAGTCGGAGCGGGGAATTGTGGATATCGAAACGCTGCAGCATACGAATCTGAGGCTGATCGAGACGCTGGACGAAGTGCTGAAGATCCAAAGCGACGGGCGTAACAGACGGCAGCAGGCGGAAGCCGAGTTGGGCAAAATCGAAGGGCAGTTGAAACAAAAACTGCTGGAAATCAATCAATGAGGTGAAAGACATTGCGTTTGGTTCAAAGAAGCAGTTTTGCATCATTCATCATGATCCTGATGATCCTGGCCGGTACGTTGATCGGCAGTCATAATTCCCTCTCGGCGATGCGCAATGCGGCTTCGGCCATATTCAGCATGGGCGCGCAGGGGGACGGAATAGGGATTCAGGGAGATCTGCGGGAGAGAGGGAATGCGGCGTATAATATGGTCGTGATCGCCCGCAAGTATCTGCCTGAAGAGAATCAATTGATCCAAAACGTCCTGGCGTCAAAAAACGCTTTGGATACCGCTTCTTCAGTCAGGGAGAAAGCGACGGCGAACCGGGATTTAACTACGGCGGTCAGGGACCTCTATGATGTACTAAACGGGATGGACCTCAGATCGCCGGATACGGGATACCCCCAGAGCTTATATACGGATTTCCGCTCCAGAGGGGATACCATCAGCCACGATCCTTATAATCAAGCCGCCGCCGGCTTCAATCAAGTCCTTTCCGGTTTTCCCGCCGGTATGTTGGGCGGGCTGACGGGCATTCAGCGCCTGGAATTATTCGAGTAGGCCCGGCGCCGCTTTGGATTAAGGGCGAAGCGCATCTTAGTATCTGATACTCTCAAGGCAACAATTGAAAACAAGAAGCCAAAAGTGTCAGTTGCTAACGCTGCGGAATCGCAGCGCCGCGAAGCGGAAGGCATGAGCGATATTTGCGCGAATGCCGACAGGGAATGGGACAGCGTCCCATATAACATTCACCCAAGGCTTCGCCGCTTTGGATTAAGGGCGAAGCGCATCGTAGAAAGGAAACTTCTAGCATGACCGGGAGGATAGCAACCCAAGAAATGCATAGGTACCGGAAACCGTCAGTCGTCGCAGCGATTTTGCTGTTACTTTTCCTTTTCCAGCTCTGCGGTTACCTGTACGGCGCCGAAGGCGTACCGGCATATAATCCCGATTATGGATATGTAGCGGATTTCGCGGACGTCCTCCGGGAGGATACGATTCGCTATATCAACCGGGCGAATCAGACGCTGAGCGATCTGAGCGGCGCGGAGATCATCGTCGTAACGGTCGATTTTCTCGACGGCGCGGAAATCGAAG
>WRNN01000007.1 GCA_009776595.1 Clostridiales bacterium | reverse complement strand
CAGAGGCAGGCGCCTGTTTTTTTTGTCTTGCGCATTTTCCATATCGTTTCTTCCTTATATCAGCGTATCCGGAATCTGTCGTTTTGTAGTATGGGGACTCTCCCGTTTGACTAGTATATCCAATATATGGCATGACCATACTCAATAATATGCTCCATATTTAAAAAAATAGCAAGATAATATTTCTTGGAACGGGAATCATGTTGCTGTTCACTGCCGACTCTGTAAGTGTCGGTTGGCATGTTTGCCAAGGCTACGGTCATTTTCAAACCGTTACAATTTGTAACGGTTTCATTGTAGAAAACAATCCCTTGAATTATAATCTAAACATAACTTGACCAACCAAGCTTGTCTAACCAACATTACGAGTCCCTAATGAAACAAAAGGATTTTCTCATGAATAAGAAAACAAAACTCGCTACTATATTGATATGCATTCTGTTATTCTCCGCTTGCGGAAATAACCAGCGAAACAGCACTATACCCTCGTCTGAAGGAGAAAAAGAGGCCGTAACAGAAGCGGAAACATCCCCGTCTATGCACGAAATGACTCCTGACGCGGATAATCCTGAGATTGGCATAGAAACAGCTACACCAGAACGAGACTGGAAAGACGTATACGAAGCAGTGCTTCATGGGGATAATCCCGAACAGATCAACTATCTGGAAAGGATCCTGCCGGCTAAAGAGGAAGATGGAGCGGATACACTGATCTATCACGGCGTGGGGCTGTATGACATTGACGCCAATGATGTTCCCGAGTTGTTTGTTTTTATGATTGGGAACGAATGGTATTCCTATGACGTGTATACCTGCGAGAATGACGCTGCTAAACTGTTGCTGCGCTCTCCTGCGGGGAGCATTGAAAGAGCTACCGGGATACTATTTAACTTTGGGATGGACTCCTACTTTACCGATGACGTCGCCTTTCGCTATGAAAATGGGGAACTTGTAGAAATCCCGGATTATGCGGAAACTCTATTTGGCGAAGGTAGATATCGTCTGGGAAACCGAATATTCGAATTGGATTCTGATGCGTTTTTTGACATCCCTACCTTTTTTGATTATGAAGATGCGGTTAACTATTTCGCATCCGGCATAACGGAATCCCAATCGTCCAGTACTCACATGACCGGCGAAGTGGCGGGGAGCCCAATCTTTTTTGAAGATATTGGTAAGCCGTACTCCATTTTAATGAACGAACATCCGACAGCAACAATTGTATCTGATCATATAGTTTCATCGAAAAGATTCGTCCAATCCCTCCGCGAATGAATAAAGCGAATGATGTTTACGCAATTTGTTTTTTCACGGACGACATAGAAAAGCAGATAATTGTCTACCAGTATCGAATGCAGACCATTTGCAGCTAAAAGCGCAACTTTGACGAGCGGTTGCCGCATTGGAACTTGAGAAAGGGAGTTAGCCGCCGCATCAGCTTCATCCAGCAAGCGGTTCGCCGCAGACTTATTGGATAATGTCCGGGCAATGTAGATTGCGGCATCCAGCATATCTCTTTCCGCAGTTTCTGTAGTATTTACTTGATACATTAGCTGTTCACTGTTTTTCTGATATCTGCTAAAGCACTTGAAAGCGGACGCATTTTTCCCATTCTTTCCTCTTCCATCCCTTGCTCAAGTAGGTGGTATAGTTCCAGCTTTCCTTTAAGTTGCTCATACACCTCAATGCTCATAATCGCCAGGTCACCTTTCCCGTTTTTCGTGATAAAAACAGGTTCAGCGTATGTGTGACAAAAAGTGGATATTTCGTTGTAGTTGTTACGTAGATCCGCGCTTGGCCTTATGTTCGGCATAACGGCACCTCCAGATTGATATAGTCATATTCTATCATAATATTGTTATTCATCAACAAGAATGTGATAAATAACAATACGTACAATGTAAAGTACATTGCTCATGCTGCCGTACATGCCACAATAGCACACTAATATTTTCCATGACACAAAACAAAAAGGCCCCGGGAATCCCATATACAGCACGGGTTCCGGGGCTTTTTTGGAGAATGAGCCAGACATTATCCAAAGGCGAACTATTTTTCCAGCGTAAAGTACTTGGCGTCGTGTTGTGGTTCTAAGCGGGTAGTAAATGGATTACTCATAATGCGTCCACATGCTTAATACGTGTACGATGCCTTTATATAATATCCCATTTTTGTTTTTTAGATTTTGATTATTAGGAAGCACGTCATATACAAAACGGTGCTGATCATTAATCCGGCGTGAATAATAGCCCTGCAAGTCGCCAATGAGTTTTTCATATGGCGGTGGGTTTTGAAATGGATTTTCTGTCACAATGTCAACAAGCTTTTTCGCTTTTTTCGCGTATGCTGCCCCTGCTTGCTTTAGCTTTACCAAGTCGTTCTCAGCTTGTCGAGATAGTATGACCTTATACATCAAAGTTAACTTCCGACGCATCAATACCGTCTTCCAGCGCCTCGGAAGCAGCCGCTTTGATTTTATCTACCAAACCGGGGATAGAAGCTAGATAATCGGTATCGCTATCAAACAAACCTAAACTATATTTCTGGAATGATATAAACTCAGCGATCTTAACTAATACATCATCAGGTAATGTATTAAGCTGGGTGATGATATGCTCCCGTGTTATCATAAGGGTTCTCCTTGAATTTAAAATCTGTTTCAGAGATGTAGAATTAATGAGCCATCCGCGACTCGAACGCGGGACTCCCTGATTAAAAGTCAGGTGCTCTGCCAACTGAGCTAATGGCTCTAATATGAGCTGCGCTCACAACCCAAAGTAGCGGATTAGATTATATCAGTGATCATTTTGCTTTGTCAATGCATGAAAATGGCTTTTTAGTCGTCTTCATAGGAAGCTTCGTAGGAATCGCCGTCCCGCAGGCTGCTCTGATGCAGATTGAANAACTTTGTATACTTATCTTCAAAGCCCAGCCTGACCGTACCGATGGGGCCGTTCCGGTGCTTGCCGATGATGATTTCCGCTATGCCTTTTTCCTCTGTATTCCGGTCATAATACTCGTCCCTGTAAATAAACATTACCAGATCCGCATCCTGCTCAAGAGCGCCCGATTCCCGCAGGTGACTGAGCCCCGGCCGCTTATCCCCTGTCCTTTCCACTTCCCTGGANAATTGAGACAAGGCGATGACCGGTACATTCAGTTCCCTCGCCANGGCTTTCAGCGANCGGGATATCTCCGATATCTCCTGCTGCCGGTTATCGTTGCTNCTGCGCTCTCCTTGCATCAATTGCAGGTAATCGATAACGATCATCTGCAGNTCCGCCTCCACCTTCATCCGGCGGGCNTTAGANCGTATTTCTGTCACGCTGATCAGGGGATTGTCGTCAATGTAGATCGGCGCCTGCGCCAATACCGCCGCCGCGTCTACCAATTTGCTCCACTCTTCGCCCCTCAGCCTCCCGTTACGTAAGGAGGTTTGCTCAATGCTGGCGCGTGAACTGAGTAATCGGATCAGCAATTGTTCCCTGGACATTTCCAGGCTAAACACCGCTACCGGCGCTCTATAGCGAATGGCCGCGTTCTCCGCTAGATTTAGCGCAAAGGCGGTCTTCCCCATGGAAGGCCTGGAGGCGAGAATCACCAGATCGGAATTCTGCCAACCGCTGGTATATTGATCCAATGCGCTAAAATAAGACGGAATGCCGGTTATGCCCTCCGGACGCTGAGACAGGCTCTCAATTTGCTTCACCAGGCCGGGCAGCAACTCTCTGACAGCCGTAAGGCCCAGCCCGCTCCTGCCCTGGCCGATTTCGAAAATAGACTGCTCCGCTTGCCCTATGAGGCTGCCGACGTCGTCGATATCCTCATAACAGCGGACATTGATCTCTTCCGTTACCCGGATGAGCCGCCTGAGTAAGGCCTTATTTTTAACAATTGTCGCGTAATGCTTTATCCCCGCCGTCGTGGGTACCAGATTCGCCAGAGAAGCCAGGTAACTCATCCCGCCGCATTTGTCGAGCGCNTCTTTTTGCCGCAGGGCTTCNGTGACCGTCACCAGATCCACAGGCTGCCCGCCTTGTTCGAGCGTTTTAATCGCCGTATAAATCAGCTGATGCGCGTCCCGGTAGAAGTCCTCCGCNTTCAATATCTCGATGCCGATCACAATCGCTTCTTTGTCCAGCAGCATCGCGCCCAAAGAAGCTTGTTCCGCCTCTTGACTGTAGGGTGGCATTCTTTCTACATCCATGCCTCTTTCAGACTGCCTCCGTCACAATAATCGTTTTTGTCAATACCACATCTGAATGAAGACGTATCACCACCTCATGTTCTCCCAATGTCCGGATATTCCCTTTGAACTCGATTTTCCTCCGGTCAACGATGATCCCATAGGTTTGCTCCAATACGTCGCCGATATCTTTATTGGTAACCGCGCCAAATAACTTCTGTCCGCCCCCGGTCTTTGCCGGCACCCGGATCTCCAAATCGTTGAGCGCTTCAGCCATCTCCTTTGCTTTGCTCAGCTCCGTCGCTTTCTTCTCTTCCCGGACATGCTGTTGCCGTTCGAGCTCTTTCATATTGGCTGCCGTAGCTTCTATCGCCAGTTTCCTTGGAATAAGGAAATTACGGGCATAGCCTTCCGCTACGTTGATGGCTTGCCCTTTTTTTCCGCTGCCTTTCACGTCTTCCAGTAAAATCACTTTCATAATCGTCCTCCTTCCTGCTTCGGACTGTTCTGCTATTTCCTCTTCCCTGTCATTCCTCCTTCGTCTCGATCGGCAGGACATCGATTTTGCGGAAATCAAATATCGCGTCAGCAATGCCAATATATCCGATGATCGACAGTATCCCGAAAAAGGTCATGACGACGGAAGCAATCAGCACGAATTTNAGAAAGCCTTTCATCCCGGGCGAAGCCTTATTAATGAAGNATAAGAGCATACCAAGCCCCTGAAACATGTACAAGGCCAAAAAAACAACGGTTATATTCTGCCCTACGGTGACGACCATCGGCTCTTGCGGCCAAAGNCCNAAGCCNAGGATCGTCATCCCGAAGCCGAGGACAAACCCNAATATCATGAGGGAAGGCAGGCGTAAGGTGGTCAGTTTCGTAACCGGCGGCGTCGGTATCTTCAGCTTTCGTAAAACAAAATCCGCAGCTAAATAATTGGATACCGCGGACATTAGCCCGTAGACCAGCAGCGCCCCGGGGAAGATCAGGCGCATGGTAGAAAACATGGAATTAATTGAATTCACCATTTCTTCTGCGCTTGTACCAAAAGAATCCAGAAGCCCGTAGTCGGAAAATAACGCAACCATCTCATTGACCGTCTCCGGATCCACAACGAACATATCCATAATACTTATCCCCATCACCAAGGTAGTAACAAACAGATTCACCACCATACCGGCAAACGCGGCGATAGCGGTATAGAGGAGCGTTTTTTCCGTTCGCCAATGATTACGAAAGCCATTGCCGATCAATAAGGCGGCGCCTGCCGATCGAAGCACCATATCGAAGGCTACCATAGGCGTAGAGATCATCATGATGATCAATCCCGCAACCGCCATCGTCACCGCGCCCGCCCGCATCCCGTGACGCATGCAGACCACGACTACAGGCAAGGTCCATATCAGCATAACAACAATATCGAGCATGGGTATGTAGATTCCCGCCAGCGCCAGGACTGCCGTCAGTACGGCCATGAGCGCGCCTTCCGTGATCGCCCNGGTCTCAATTCCCAATCTCGAATTTGGCATAGGTCTCTGTTTCCTTCGCTAAGATACGCTTCGCCGTGCTGCGGTTCNNCAGCGATAGCGAGTGAGTAAAAACGCCCTGAGTCAGTACTCAGAATATCACAATTCAATCCCCTTGACTAGTGCTCCNNATGCTTTGGGAACGTAGAATTGNCGGGGAATTCTTCAAACGCCATACATGTCAGGGCGTATTTTGCGATTTATTTTTTGGATTTTAAGGTATTATGTTAATCCTCGTTTGAAATTATGATGATGACAGTAAATCATTATTGCATCTGCACTCCATTCAACAAATCGAGCAAACCAGAAATCAATATTCCCCCCTTCTTTTTAACGTACAGGAACCCACAAATCACGAGCACAAGCCCAAATACCTTCTTAACAATATCCGGGTTCCTGAGTAAATACGTCTTCAATATGCACAAATCATAATCTGAGTAGTCAGATGAAACGAAAGGAACGTGATGCAATAGAGAACAAACATACTTAAAAAAGGAATGGCCTGCGACCATTCCTTTTTTATTGTGCATTCCGGGCGAAACCATACTTTGTATGGGCTGCCGCCCGCTTTAGGCGCTTAAATATTAATCGGCGCTAAAAGGAAGCAGCGCGACATTTCTTGCCCGTTTAATCGCTATGGTCAACTGACGCTGATGCTTCGCGCAGTTTCCGGAAATCCGGCGGGGATAGATCTTGCCCCGTTCGGAAACAAACTTCTTTAAACGACCGGTTTCCTTATAATCAATACTTTCTACTTTATCTACACAAAAGGTGCAAACTCTTTTGCGGGGACGCCTTTGTCGGTCACGTTTCACTTATTTCCCTCCTCTACGCAAGATTAAAAGGGGATATCATCCTCTGTAAAGCCGATATCGCCGCCAAAAACTTCGCTGCCCGGCAAGCTGTTGTCGACCGGTCTGCTCGCCTCTTCGATCCAGAAAACGTACGTTTTCCGCGACAACTTCCGTTACCCAACGGCGTATACCGTCTTTTCCGTCATAGTTGCGAACCTGCATTCTGCCGTCTACCGCAGCCAGGCTCCCTTTACCCAAGTAGTTGGCACAATTCTCCGCCTGCTTCTGCCATACCACAATCGGTATAAAGTCCGTTTCCCTTTCCCCTTGGGCATTGGTCCGAAACCGGTCCACTGCCAGCGTAAAGGAAGCTACCGCCAAGCCATTTGGCGTATACTTTAATTCCGGATCCTTCGTCAGCCGTCCAATTAAGATTACCCGGTTTAACATGCGAACACCACCCTGTCTGTCTGCGTCTAACGGACGCTTGCCAATTTCTTATTTACTGTCCTGATTGATGATCATGAATCTCAGCATATCGTCTGATATTTTCATGACACGGTCAAGCTCTTTGACTACAGCCGGTTCGCTTTTAAAGTTCATCAGCACATAGTTACCTTCTAAGAGATCCTTGATCTCATAAGCCAGGCGCCGCTTGCCCCATTTGTCAACGGAAACCATCTCTCCCTCACCGTCGGTGACAATGGATGAATATCGGTCGATGGCTTGCTGTACCGCCTCTTCTTCCACATCCGGTTTCAGGATAAACATGCATTCATAGTTTCGCATTGAACCACCTCCTCCCTTTGGACTGTACGGCTCCGCCGCAATAAGCGCTTGCAGGTGACAAGCACTTTGACGGAGCAGGGATATAACTTCGATATACTAACACAAAAGCCGTTGACGCGCAAGAGCCAATTTAAAGTCGCACATCCCATTCGGCAATTTCCGGTGTGACCTTGCGGGTTTTTGTTTGTTACTCATTGGCAAACACAGGCTCTTGAATGCGCCGCCGCCGTATGTTATGATGGTTTGGTATTTTAAAGCAGACAGGAGCGTTTGACTGTGAAGACACCTATGCTGAAAAGAATCCTGTTTTATACTCTCGGCTTGCTCGTAATGACCTTTGGCATCGCCCTGACGTCTAAGGCAAACCTCGGCGTCGCGCCGGTCAGCACCATCTCCTATGCCGTATCCCTTCTGTCGCCTCTCAGCTTCGGCATGTGCAGCTCCTGTTTTCACGCGCTCTGCTTTCTTACGCAAATTGCGATCACCCGGCGCCTCAGCGTTTTAGCGGTTCTACAGATTCCGCTTGTCTATATTTTTGGTTTTCTCATTGACTGGTTTTCCGCTGTGCTTCGCTTCTCCTCCCCTCATTTTCTTATCGGGGTTCCCCTGATGTCCGTCAGCGCGCTTATCTTTTCCCTGGGTATCCGGATCATCATCGGTTCCGGTTTGGTACTTCCGCCCCCTGACAGCCTGGTACGCTTAATCGCGGAAATCGCAGGCTGGACTACCTCAAAGTCGAAGCTTTTGTTCGACACATCCCTTGTCACCTTTTCCGCCGTCTTTACCTTCTTCTTTCTGGGCAACGCCTTCGCGGCTGTAGGGATCGGCACTGTAATCTGCGTGCTGCTGACAGGCCCGGCGATCGGGTTTTATCAGAAAGCACTGCCCTTCTTCGATCTGGAGGATCTGAAGAACCTGAAGGATCCGGCGGATCCGGCAGGTTCCTAAGAACCCGCGTTCAGCCGCCAGACTCCACTTTCCGCACCAGCTTCAGCAGCTGCTCCCGCCGCATCAGCATGATATGGCTGCAGCCTGTGCATTGCAGCCGGTACTCCCAGCCTGCGCGCATGACTTTCCATTCCCTGCTTCCGCAAGGATGTTTTTTTTTCAGCGTCAATACGCTTCCTTCTTCGTATTCGCTCATATCATGCTTACCTTTGTTTGCGGATAGGGGATCTCGTATCCGGCCGCCATCAGGTCTTCCAATGCCTTTTGACGTAAAGCTCTCTCGATTTTCCATTGGGTCATGGTTTCCGATTGCCCCAGCATACGCAGGCTTATACCGGAAGCCGTCAAATCGACGACGCCAATGGCATTGATCGCTTCGCGGATATCGTCCCTGAATTCTTCATTAATTGCGTCACAGGACTTCTGCAGGATGAGAAGGGCCTTCCCTATGTCCCCCTCATACGGTATGCCGATTTCCACCATCACCCTGCGGTTCCCCCGATTATGATTCGTAACCAGCCCCATATTCCCGTTAGGCATGATATGGAGCCGCCCGTCAAAATCCCGTAGGTAGGTACAGCGCAAGTTGAATTGTTCCACAAAGCCGGCGACCCCCTGCGCCTCGATGTATTCCCCCACATAGTATTGATCCTCGAGCAGGATGAAGAAACCGGTGATGATATCCTTACACAGGCTCTGTGCGCCGAATGCCAGCGCTACGCCAACGATACCCGCCGTAGACAGGATCGCCATGACAGGAATACGAAAGCACTCCAGAACCATCACCGCGGTGATAAAGACCAGCACATACTTGAATAGATTCTTCAGCAAGCCTTTGATGGTATCTCTGCGCTTTTCCTGTAGCGAACCGGACTCTTTGCCATTCCCCGGCCATTTCAGCCTGTTAATCAAGACGTTCAACAAGCGACGCAGGATCATCATGGCGAGGATAATCAAAACCGGTTTTAGCACATAGCTTACAATTGCGAGCTGCTCCAGCGACAGGATTTCGTTCCAGCTAAACATGAGACAGGATTCCTATCGCTTTTTGGCGCTCTTCTTCGACCCAGGGATCCGGGTCTATGCCCATCTCCCGAAGAATGTCCAGCGCCCTGCTTTCTTTCCATTCGCCCAGAAGATGTACCGCCCTGCCCCGTATCCTCCAGGCGGAATGGGACAGGCAGCCCGCCACATTCCCCCAAAGACAGGTGGCGTTCCTTTTTTCCGCCGCTTTCATCGCCGTAAGAATCAACTCGTCCTCTTCCGAGAGAAAAGCCAAAAACGCAAGATGTACCGCGCGGGCGTCCGTCGTTTCCGCCAGCAGTTGCAGAACCTGGATTTTCAACCCGGCCGCGCTTTTTTTATCAAACCAAAGATTCCAAAGCTCTTCGGCGCCATTTTCTCCAAAACTCAGCAATACTTCTCCCGCTTTGATCGAACTTCGATTTTGCTGAAGCATAATTTTAGACAAGGGCTCCAATATAACAATCGCGGGACACTGTTTCAATGCCTCGACAGCGGCAACCTGCAATACTTCTATACCGGAGTCCAGTTGTTTGAGCAGAATGCTTACTGCCTGAAGACTTCCGATGCTTCCAAGGAATCCCAGTATCTCCATAGCAAGCGCTTCGCCTTCGCGCTGCCGCAGCTTTTCTTCCAGCCAGGCTTCCTGTTCATAAAACAAGACTTCCGCCAATCCCCGTACTTCCTGATCTGTCAGTCGCAGGCGATGCGCTTTGATTCTCTGCCAGTTTGCTTCCATGTCCATTTTCCAGGCTATACCCTCCTTATTTTATCAAGGGAATCATATAAATTTGATATATTCCGGCCATCCAACCAAGCAGCTTGGAGTCCAGAAGAAGCGGTTGGAGTCCGCTCAAGTTTCCTTCTGCCGCCGACATGAGTACGACAGGATAAACAAGTCCGCTCAGAATGATTAGTGCGACAACCACAAGGAAGGTCATTGTCGCCATCCCCAGGAAACCGTCCAGTATGCCAACGAAGGACTTCCCCTCTCTTCCGAAAAAGATTAATCCCAAAAAGCCCTTGATCAGGATAGAAACGATCGTCCAAATGAGGATAAACAGGAAAGCCCACATCAAGCCCCGGGCGATTTCCCCGGAAAGCGTTTCCACAACGAATTCCGGAGAAGGCACAGAATGCATTGGCGTCCTGTCTAAGCTGCGCTGCAGATATTCCGCCACTTCCCGCGGCAGAAGCGCGACCAGACTGTCGCGAAACTCCTGCAGATTTCGTGCTGTTTCCGCCGCCGTTCGTATTATTTCTTCCAAAGGCGCAGGAAACCTGTTTCTGACCAGTTCGCTTAAAAAGGATTCCGCGCCAAGTCTGACTTCCAGCCAAGCCTGCGCAATAGGCGTCAGAATCCAAGCGGTTACCAGTCCCAATATTTTGCTGATAAACCCTTTGATCGCCCCAAACAAGCCAACCGAATAACCGATATACGCCGCGATAGTGATCAGCAACACAATACCTATGTCAATCCACGGCATCTTCCCGCTCCTTTCCCGGAAACCTATTTCCCTATGGTATTAATGATACTCGCTGAAGTGGCCCGGATCGACCAATTCCCTATATTTATCGATAACCATTTGCATATCTTCCCAAACGACTGTTTTAAGCCCCGGATTTCGTAACAATGCCGCCGGATGATAGGTCGCCATAACCTGTACGCCTTGCCATTCCCTCCATTTGCCCCGGCTGCTTCCGATTTTTGCTTTCGGATCAATCAAGCCTTGTATCGCTGTCGCCCCCAGCAGCAGAATAATTTTCGGCGCAGTTATCTGTATTTGTTCCCTTAAATACGGCAGGCAAGCTTCCCTTTCCTCGGGCAGCGGATCCCGGTTTCCCGGCGGCCTGCACTTCACAATATTTGCGATATAGGTATTCGCCTTNCGGGAAAAGCCCGCGGATTCGAGAATTAAGTCCAGTAGCCTGCCCGCTCTTCCCACAAAAGGCCTTCCCTGCAAATCCTCGTCCTGCCCCGGGCCTTCTCCGATGACCATCAGCCCTTTACCGACCGCCCCTTCGCCAAAAACTGTCTGTATGCACTGCTTTCTTAATGCGCAGAGATTACATTGCTCCACTTTTTCTTTCAATTTGGCCATTTGTTCTCGTTGCGTCATAAGCCGGAACCCTTCTTTGATACATTCAACCTGGACAGGTATATGAAAAAGACATCGGGATGGTTTCGCTTATCCCCATGTCTGTATGATCTTCCGGTTAACAGCAAGCCCATCATTCAGCGACGTTTTCTTCCTCATCTAAATGTAATGTATTGATCGTACGGCAACTGCCCATAAACTCGGCGCCCTCTTCCATAATCAGGTTTCCCATCGTCGCATTGCCTCTCAGCTTCGCTTTGCTGCTGAGTTCGATCCTTGCCTTTGCTACGATATCACCTTTGATAATCCCGCCTATATAGAAGTTGCGGGCTGAAAGATTCCCGACACATGAGCCTGTATCACCGATATAGACATCCCCTTCCGTCATAACNTCGCCAACATGTTTTCCATCGATGCGAATGCTGGACTCCAACTTAATATTGCCTTCGAAGCGGCAGTCTTCACTGATNATGGTGCCCACAGNATCCGTCTTGTCCTTTGCCATTATTTCTTTGCCCCCTCGGCNNCTAAAACCTTCATCGGGTCAATAAACGAACCCTTATACTGTACGCCAAAATGGAGATGCGGNCCTGTGGTACGGCCTGTACTGCCGCAAGCCGCAATGACTTCCCCGCGGGAAACTACCTGGTTTTCTTTTACGAAAAGTTCCGAACAGTGGGCATACTGGCTGACATAGCCGTAACCGTGATTGATCAGAACCATGCTGCCCCAGCCGGATTTATAGCCGACAAAGGTAACAACACCGTCGCCTGCGGCATGAATTTTTGTTCCGCTCTTGTTCGCGATATCGATCCCCTGATGAAATTCCGTTCCGCGTCCAAAGGGATTTCTCCTGTTGCCAAAGGCGGAAACGAATATCCCGTCCATGGGCCAGAGGCTGGGAAGCGCCGATTCNAANGCCAGTTGTTTCTCGACGTCGTCTTTAAGGAAAAGAAGCTCCATCGCCTGTTCGGTCATGACCAGGTCCATGTCCAGCAATTCTTGCTTCAAATCTTCCAGTGTATCCAGCTCTTCGTTCACCGACCCTCCCTCGGATGTTTGCGCCGGCGCAGTTTCTCCTCTTGATACGGTATANCCTGCCACCATGACCGATTCCCCGTCCGGAATCTCTTCCAGCCCGACTTTAGAACGGACTTCGGAATTTAACGTTTCAATTTCTTCAATTTTATTCAACATATTCCCTGCGATTTGCTGCAGGTCCTTAATCATGACTTCCTGGTTTCTGGTCGTTGAGGTAAGCCCGTCATTTACTTCCGATAACGCGGCTACCCTCGCTCTGCTATCCATATACTCTTGTACTACATAGTATGAGACAGCGCCAAAAGAGATTAATGCAATACAGAAAATGGTGAAACAAAACTTAAAAAACCTGGCGGATAGTTGAACTTCCTTTACCGGGCTGCTTGGGCCGCCCAGCATCACGAATGTAACTTTATCGTTTCGCCTGCTCCTCATCTTCGTCCTCGGAATTGCTTTGCCTATGTTCGTATCCAAAACATTTCCCCCTATTCGTAGAGCTGATGAACAGGAGTTTGTTTGACACAATCAAACTCCCGGAGTTTCCAAACTCAAATACAATGCTTATATGGCGCGGGTTCCGGCTTTTTTGCTAATCCATGAGACATGCCTTTTAGAGAATGTGCATTCTTTTTGTTAACATTCTATTAACATTGTATCTGATATTTGTTGAAAAAGCAAGCATTATATCGCAGGATCAAGCGTTTGCCTTATTCTGCGTTACAGTTCAGCGCCGACCATGGCGGCGGGTGGCATATTTGCCCGGCTGCCGCTTAGGCAACTCCTCTTAAAAATAGCCCAAAGGCGCCCCGATTGCCATCACAATGGCCACTACGACAATGATGATGATGATGTGCCCAAAGACGCCGGCTTTCGCGAAGTCTTTCATGGAGAAATATCGCTCCGGCCAGCAGACAAGCGGCACCGGGTCAAAAGGCAGCAACCATCCGGCGGTAACGGTAAAGGCCATCGGAAGAAACAGCATCATAATCGGTATCCCTGTTTCCTGCGAAAAAGCCGCTAATGTCGGTACCAGAATCGAGACGCATGCCGGGTTCGAGGGAATCAGGACTTTGATCACCGTACAGAAAACAGAGATCAGAAAAACCAAAAACAGCGGGCTTGCGTCGGTAAAGGAACCCAGGATCACTGTGGCCAGCCAGCTTGACGCGCCGGAAGTGAACATCGCGGCGCCCAATGCGCCGGAAGCGCCTATCATGATCACAAGCGTCCAGTCGAGCTTGTCTTTGATATAGTCGTAGGATAAGACTTCAATCCCGGGCAAGAAATATAAGGAGGCGAAAAATACNGTAGAAGTGGAAACGGGCACATTGTGCAAATACGATTCCGTAAACCAGAAGATCATCATGATCGCCGTAATCACCAGAAATTTAATCTCCTGTTTAGAAAATTTGCCCAGTTCTTCAAGCTCCTTCTTCGTTTCTTCCACCCCGGCCAGTTCTTCAAACTCCGGAGGATAAACCCGGATAATGAGCATCCACAGCAGAGGAATCGCGATAATCACAATAGGGAGCCCAAATAGCGTCCATTCCGCAAAACTTAAGCCTTGCCCTGTACTTTGACGCAATAAGTTTAAGCCCAGCACGTTCAGAGAGGAACCGGCCGGCGTCGCGTTTCCGCCGACCATGGCAGCCATGATTACGCCGATGATCGAGGCTTTGGCAAAGTTGCTTTTCCCCCTCTCGCAATTATTCTTCTTGCAAAGCGCCAGGACAATAAAGAAGAACGCCGCGCAGGCGGGCACATTNGAAATAATGGTCGACAGCAGCGCGGTNCCGCACATCATATANAANATCAACAGCTTCGGTTTTCCTTTGGATAAAACCGACATTTGTAGCGCCAGGCGATTGTTTAGCCCGCAATTCTCCAGAGCGTAGGCCAGCAAAAT
>WRNN01000006.1 GCA_009776595.1 Clostridiales bacterium | reverse complement strand
TCCCCGCCAATAATCCTACGGCATAAGCAGCCGCCGGTTCAAAGGGAAAGACCCAGAGTATCACGGACAGCCCCGCCGCAAGGAGGAATGCGCAGAGAGCCGCAAGCGCGGCGCACATCACTTTTGCGGTTTTCGACAAGCGGTTTTTCACCTTATTTTCTGTCATTTCATCCATCTCTTGATCGCCAAGTCGTAGAGTACTTTAAAAGACGCCGCCGCCCCTAACAGAACCCCGACCATAAGCAGCGTCGGCGTCGTGCCCAGCCGTTCATCGAGCGTCTTTCCTGTCCATACGCCCAGAAAGATACAGGCAAACATACTGAGGCCCAACTGTGTTACGAGGCTCAGGGCGCCTGCGATTTCCCGTCTGTTCTTTCTTTCCGCCTCCGCCTTTTCCCGGTCGGCGTCGTTTTGGGGTAGCATTTAAAGGGATTCGCCCTCCTCGCCTTTACCTTTGAGAATGGAATACGCGCTGATTTCCTGACCGAGCAGTACGCGCCGGATCGCTATCTCCGCCCTGGTGATCTCGCTTTCCCATCGTTCGCCTTCTTTCTTTCGCTTCAGGCGCTGGGCTTCGATATCCTGCAGCAACGCTTCCATCCGGTCGGCATGTTCCGCCAGCGACGACATCACGACGACCTGGTTTCTGTCCACCATCGCAAAGCCGCCGCTCACCAGAAAGATCTCTTCGCCGCTGTCGCGCCTTACGCGCATTACGCCGGAATCCAGCATCACGGTGCATGGTTCGTGCCCCTGCAGGATCCCCATATCNCCCTTCACAGTCCGGAACACGATCATACTGACTTCTTCCTCAAGGAGAATACGGTCGGGGGTCACGGCCCGCAGAAAAAACGTCTTGCCCGTCATCGTTCGCCCTCCGCGGCGGATGAACCGGCGCGTTGCTTTGCGCGGGCGCTTACTTCGTCTATCGTACCCGCATTGTAGAATAAGGCNTCCGATATGGCGTCGTGTTCTCCCGCCAGTATCTCTTCGAAGCCGCGCAAAGTCTCTTTCAACGGCACATAGGCGCCAGGCGTCCCGGTGTAGGACTCCGCCGTAAAGAAGGGCTGGGACAAAAAGCGCTGTACCTTGCGCGCCCGGTTCACGATCAGCTTATCGTTTTCCGAGAGTTCGTCCAGTCCAAGGATCGCGATGATGTCCTGTAAATCCTTATTTCTCTGGAGCAAACTTTGCACGTCGCGGGCTATCCGGTTATGGCGGTTTCCCACCACAAGCGGATCCAGTATCCGCGATGTAGAGGACAGCGGATCGACGGCAGGATAGATCCCTTGCTCCACGATATCCCTGGACAGCACGGTCGTCGCGTCCAGGTGGGCGAAGGTCGTCGCCGGGGCAGGGTCGGTGAGATCGTCGGCGGGTACATAGACCGCCTGCACCGAAGTAATCGATCCGTGTTTTGTCGAGGTAATCCGCTCCTGAAGCGCCCCCATCTCCGTCGCCAGCGTCGGCTGATACCCAACTGCGCTGGGCATGCGCCCCAGCAGGGCCGAAACCTCGGAGCCGGCTTGCACAAAGCGAAAGATATTGTCGATAAAGAGCAGTACATCCTTTCCCTGTATATCGCGGAAGTATTCCGCCATGGTCAGCCCCGTCAGGGCAGCCCGCATCCTGGCGCCGGGCGGCTCGTTCATCTGTCCGAATACCAGGGCCGTCTTGGAAAGTACCCCCGACGCCGTCATTTCATAATACAGGTCATTCCCCTCGCGGGTCCGTTCTCCCACGCCGGTAAAGACNGAATTGCCGCTNTGNTCNAGCGCGATATTCCGGATAAGCTCCATGATCAGTACCGTCTTGCCGACGCCCGCGCCGCCGAACAGTCCAACCTTTCCGCCTTTCGCATAGGGACAGATCAGGTCAATCGCTTTAATCCCCGTTTCCAGCATCTCGGTAGATTCGCTCTGTTCAGAAAAGGCGGGCGCTTCCCTGTGTATCTGCCAATGTTCCTCTTTATCCAAAGCCGGTAAGCCGTCAATCGGCTCGCCCAGCACGTTAAACATGCGCCCCAGCGTCCTGTCGCCCACAGGCACGGAAATCGGCTTTCCGGTATTTAATGCCTGCGCCCCTCTCTGCATGCCTTCTGTGGGGCCCATGGCAATGCAGCGCACGATACCGCCGCCCATTTGCTGCGCAACCTCNGCGATCAGAAATTGGTGGTCCGGCGTCATGATTCTCAACGCGCTGTTAATNGACGGGATCGTCCCTTCAGGAAACCGGATGTCCAATACGGCGCCGGTGATCCGGATGACCTCCCCGATTTCATTCATAGGCTGTTTTCTCCCTCCACTGCACTGGCGTCGGCGCCGGCTACGATTTCGGTTATCTCCTGGGTGATGACGCCCTGTCGTGCTTTGTTGTACCGTATATTCAAACTCTGGATCATTTCGCCCGCCGTGCGTACCGCGCCGTCCATGCTGAGCACTCTGGCGCTTTGCTCCGACAGGGACGACTCAAGAAGAGCGCCATATATACGGGAAGCGAGATAGAAAGGCACAATTTGCTCCAGTATTTCGGCGCCCTCCGGTTCATAGGCCAAAGGCGCGTAACGATCCGCCGGCACTTCGACAGGGAGAAGCCGCAGAATACAGGGGTGTTGTACAAGCATTGAGGTAAACTGCGTATAGCATAATAGCGCCTGATCCACTTCCCCCGTATCATACAGCCCGCGAATCTGAGCGGCGATTTCTTCGGCTTCCGCATAGATAGGCGCGTCAGTGAGACCGCGGTAGGAAGCAAGCTGCCGGTATTGCTGGCGGCGCCTGAATGCGTCGCTGGCTTTCGCGCCGATGGTAATCACTTTTGCGTCGTGACCGAGGGTCTCCAAATGCGCCTGGGCATAGCGTATGATCGCGGCGTTAAATCCGCCGCACAGCCCGCGGTCCCCGCTCATGACGACCATCAGCGTGACCTTTTTCGGCCTGTCGTTGAGATAGGGGTGCTTTTCACCATGCAGACAGCTTTTTGCCGCCGACGCCAGGCGGAGGCTCTCTTTCAGGAAGGGCAGGTTCCGGTCCATTGCTTCCCTTGCCTTTTGCATCTTGGCAATGGATACCAGACGCATGCTTCGCGTGATCTGCCTCGTTCCTTCGATGCTCTTCATTCTGTTTCGGATGGTTTGCCTGGTTTCCATTATAATTACCTATTGTATTCAGGAATCACTCTACATGGGGCGCTGCCCCATCCGGATCAAGCCAGATAGCTTGTCTTAAAATGCCCGATGATTTCCAGCAAACGTTTTTCCAGATCGGGCGACAGTTCGTATGTGCGGCTGATCTCCTCCACGATGTCCGCCTGCCAGTTAAGAAAATGCTCGATGAGCTTATACTCGAAATCCTGCACGTCTTCGATCTTGATCTCCGCAAAACACCCGTTCTGTACGGCGAACAAAACGATGATTTCGTATACGAGAGGCGTCGGCCTGTACTGCGGCTGCTTAAATACTTCAACGATCCTTTCCCCGTGCCGCAGCCTCGCCCTGGTTTCATCGTCAAGATCGGAGGAGAACTGCATAAAAGAAGCGAGTTCGCGGTACTGGGCAAGCTCGATCCGCAAGGGACCGGCGATCTTTTTCATGGCTTTCACCTGAGCGGCGCCGCCTACCCGGGACACCGACAGGCCGGGGTTGATAGCGGGACGGACGCCGGCGTTGAAGGATTCGGTTTCCAAATAGATTTGTCCGTCGGTGATAGAAATAATATTGGTGGGGATATAGGACGACATATCCCCGCCCTGCGTCTCGACGATAGGGAGGGCGGTAATCGAACCGCCGCCATACGTTTCCGATAATCTGCCCGCCCGCTCCAGAAGCCGTGAATGGAGATAAAAAATATCCCCCGGATACGCTTCCCGCCCGGGAGGGCGCCGGAGCAGCAGGCTCATTGCCCGATAGGCCACCGCATGCTTGGACAGATCGTCAAAGGCGATCAGCACGTCGCAGCCATGCTCCATCCAGTGCTCGGCTACGGCAATGCCGCTGTAGGGCGCCAGATATTGCAAAGACGCCGGCTCGGAAGCGCCGGCTACCACAATCGTGGTATAGCGAAGGGCGTTGTGTTCGGCCAGGGTGTTAACCAGCGCGGATACCGTGGAGTTCTTCTGCCCGATGGCGACGTATACGCAGACCACGTCGCTGTCTTTCTGGTTGATGATTGTATCGAGAACCAGAGCGGTTTTGCCTGTCTGGCGATCCCCGATGATCAACTGGCGCTGGCCGCGGCCGATGGGCACCATGGCGTCTATCGCTTTGATCCCTGTCAGCAGCGGTACATCCACGCTTCTCCTTGCCAGAATCCCCGGCGCAACCCGTTCTATGGGCCTGGCCTGCTGCGCGATCAGCGGCCCTTTCTGGTCGAGGGGCTGCCCAAGGGCATTCACTACCCTGCCCAGCAGCGTATCGCCGACCGGTATCTGGGCAATTTGTTTTGTCCGGGTAACAAATCCGCCTTCGGCGATTTCCTCCCCGCCGGAGAGCAGAACCACGCCGATGGAATCCTCGTCCAGATTCATCGCAATCCCATAGGACGCGTCTTCAAACTGAAGCAATTCGCCGCTTAAAGCGCTTTTGAGACCGGTCACCCGGGCGATGCCGTTTCCAACCTGCGTCACCCGCCCCAACTCATCTTCGTGCGGCGTATAAAACGATCCACTTCATTTCGGATAATGGATGTGAGCTCTCTGAGGTTTTCATTCACGAATCTGATATACCCCCTCGTAAATCGCCTCTTTCATATCGGAGAGGCGGCGCTTGACCGAATGATCGATCACGGCGTTTTCAACTATGATTCGGATACCGCCCAACAAGGACGGATCGACTGTTGTGGTGACGCTTAACTGCTTCCGCAGGTTGCGGATTAAGTTCACCTGTATTTTATAGAGCTGCTCCCTGGACAGCGGTACGGCAGAGATAATCTCCACCGGCAGCGACTCCATTTTGCCGCGCGCGATATCCAGAAAATGCTTCAACACATTCTCCAGGTCCTCTTCCGGCACAGCCTGCAGCAGTTCCTTCAGCTCTTCCGTATGCGCGTTTTCCGCCTGAACCCGCCCGCTCCGCGACAAGGCCCAAATCCGCTGATAGACGTCGGTCAAGCCTTTTCTTTCCGCATACTCCAGCAGGGATAATGCGTGCAGATGGATCATATAGTTGGTCGCCATCTCAGCTTTCCCTCCATTCGGCCATCGCTTCATCAAATAAGCGGTCGTGGGCGTCGCGATCCATATTCACTTCAATGATTTTGGATGCCAAGAGTACAGAGACCTCGACCACCTGCCGTTTCAGTTCTTCTTCCTGGCTTTTCTTCTCAATGTCCAGTTCCTGAAGCGACCGTTCGAAGATTAAGTCCGCTTCCCGGCGCGCGTCAAAGAGCATCTGGTCGCTCCGCTCCATGGCTTTTTTATAAGCCTGATGCAAGACTTCTTCGCGTTCGGTCTCGATCCCGGCAAGCAGCGTATTGTACCTTTCCTTGAGTTCGAGGGCTTCGTTCCTGTCCGTACGGACAGCTTCCATCTCGTTTCGGATACGTTCGGTCCGCGCGTTCAGGAACTTGACCAGCGGCTTATACAGGAGCCAGGACAGCAGAAACAGGAGAACGGCGATGTTAAACACCTGAATGCCCATTTGGATCAACAGGGCCGCGTCAAAATGCAGNATACTGCCGGCTGGCAAATCGGAAGCCGCTAACAGGGCAGGCATGATTTGAAACATAATGCATCCTCCTCAGGATCATATACGCCGTATACGGTTATGGAATGGCAAGAACAAAGCATGGCGCGTCGCGCAATCGTCCCGACAAATCCATACTTGTATTGCTTCCTGTTGGCCGCACAATGTATACGGTTAATTCAAAAACGCTACGAACGGGTTTGCCATAAGCAAAATCAGCGCAACGATCATACCATAGATCGAACAGGTCTCCGCAAGGGCGCAGCCGATCAGCATGGTACTCATGATAGCGCCCCTGGCTTCCGGCTGACGGCCAACCGCTTCGGCAGCCTGTCCCGCCGCGAGGCCCTGCCCATAACCTGAGCCAAGGCCGGATAAAGTGCAAATGCCTGCGGATAAAGCGGACAGGCCAAGTACAAACGCTTTNGGATCCATAAACGATATCCTCCCAGTTCTATCCTCAAAATTAAGAAAAGATATCCGTCGACTTCTGCATGACAAAAGTCATGCTNAGCACGGTAAAGACATATGCCTGAAGCGCGCCTACCAGTATATCGAAGTATACATGCGCCACATCCGGCAGGAGAAAACGAAAAACNATAGGCAGCATATTGTATATCATGGTGCCGATAATGACGCCGGATAAAATATTGCCAAACAAACGAAAGGCCAGCGACAGNGGTTTNGCCAGCTCGCTGATGATATTAATCGGAAGAAAAGGGANCGCCGGCTCAATGTAGGACTTGATATATTTCCCTTTTTGCCGGGCAATGCCAAATCCATGAATCATCGCGAATACCATCATAGCCAGGGCGCCGGTCGTAGCCAGATCCGAAGTAGGCGGCCTCAGGCCGAACATGCCGCTGTAGTTGGAGGTCAGTATAAACACAAAAATACCAAAGAAGAAGCCGCCATGGCGTTGCATATCCTCGTCCAGATTGTCTTTCACAAATCCCTGCATCATTTCAATCAATGTTTCGATGATATTTTGAAAACCGGCAGGAACGCGCTTAAAGGACCGCAGGCGAAGACGGACAAATACAGCAAAGAGGATAAGGACGGCCATCACGATCCATGTAGAAAGAATCGTTTCCGTAATATATATCTCCGTATCACCCAGCGTGAACAGGAGCCAAAGGTTCTGATTCGCAAAATTCATCTTTTAGTCTCCGCTGAAAAAGCGCTGTTGCTTACCGTTACATCATCATTATAATAGATTTTCAGCAAAAATTGAATAAAGATTTCATAAAGACCTTTAAGCCGGGCAAATTACTGTTCAATGCCGACTATGGTGGCGGGCGGCCCATTTGTCCGGCTGCCCGTCACAATCGTGCTAAACATCTTGCTGTCCCATCTTGAATCATCTATAATGGGATACGCGACAGATGCCTGTCGATTTCAGACCGATACGGAGTGAGCCTTACGTGAGCCGATATTCCATTCGCACAATCATCAAAGAAATCCCTGAAAGCAGCAATCCGCTGAAAGACATTGCTTTCAATACCGGAAAACTCCTGGGCGTCATGCTGGTTATGGTTCTGCTGACGAAC
The DNA here is from genome assembly GCA_009776595.1 of Clostridiales bacterium. Taxonomy (GTDB): domain Bacteria; phylum Bacillota; class Peptococcia; order DRI-13; family UBA5745; genus WRMS01. Next base: position 7,992 of record WRNN01000006.1, on the reverse strand, counting down.
CTTCTTGTAAAAACAACCGTTGGTACGGAAAGCCTGCTCATGATGTACTTCCTGAGCGTCCTGATCGTTTCCATCATTACCCCCAAGTATGCCTACGGTATCGCATCCGCCCTCATTGCTTCCCTGGTTTTTGATTACATCGTAATGGAACCTTATTATGCATTCAGTATCAATGTCCGCTTTCCCATCACCCTGCTGACCATGCTTCTGGGAACGATTCTGACCAGTACGCTTTTTGTCCTGCTGAAGCATCAGGCGAATCTGGCTTATCGAAGGGAGCAGCGCTCCGAACTGATGTTCAATCTTGGACAGGAACTGGCGGATTGCCGGGATGTGCCCTCGGTCGTGCGGACCGCGACGGANTACCTTACNANGCAACTGGAATGCGACGCGATCCTGTTCACCGGCGATCCAAGGAATATGCCTGTGGATGACTGCGTTCCTTTCCGGTCCGGATGCACGGATCCCTTCTTAAGCCCTGAGGAACTTGTCCGGGTCCACCGCATCTTCATCAGCGGCGACGCCGACGCCCTCGATTCTGAAGAGGAAGCGGTATTCTATCATCCGGTGAAATGGGGCGACGNCGTACTGGGCGTGGCGGGTATCCATTACGCCGGCCATCCAAAGCCCCTTAGCCAATGGAATANGGAACTGATCATGCTCATATGCCGTCAAACGGCACATTCGCTGATGCTTCAACACGCGCGGGAAGAACAAGACGATTTGCGCATCGGCGCGGAGAAGGAAAAAATGCGCAGCAACCTGCTCCGTTCTATCTCCCATGATCTCCGCACGCCGCTGACCAGCATCCTTGGGGCAAGCAACGCTATGCTGGAGCAGAAAGACATGCCTGAAGAAACCAGGGACAATCTGCTGCGGGATACGCTGGAAAACACCAAATGGCTGATCCGCATGGTGGAAAATATTCTGACAGTAACAAAGATCTCTCAGGAATCGATGCAATTGCATAAAACGAAAGAAGCTGCCGAAGAGGTTATCGCCCAATCCGTCGCCATCGTTCGCGGCCGTTTCCCCGATTGTATGATTCATATGAAAATCCCTGACGAATTGATTCTGGTTCCTATGGACGCCACCCTGATCTCGCAGGTCATCATCAATCTGTTGGAAAACGCGATCAAGAATTCGGAAGAAGGGTCGCTGGTGCTGCTCAATCTCAGGCTGCAAGACCGGTTCGCGCTTTTTGAAATCACGGATCACGGCAGGGGTATCCCTTCGCATTTGCTCGACAGCCTCTTTGAAATCCACAGCATGGACGAAATCGCCGCAGACGCCACACGGGGAATCGGCATCGGCCTCTCCATTTGCCATACCATCATTCAGGCGCACGGCGGAACGATCGAAGGCCACAACCGAAAAGAAGGAGGCGCCAGATTCCGCTTTATGCTTCCTCTGGATGAGGCGGATGAAGCGGGGATTCCGGCGACGGAGCCGTCCGGCGCCGCTCTTTCATGAGACAAAGATATTGAGCACAGATAAAATTTTGATTATTGAAGATGAACGGGTTATCGTCAACTTTCTGCGTGCGACCCTTAACGGCGCGGGCTATCAGGTCTTGCACGCCGCGACCGGAAGGGAAGCCTTACTGATGGCCTCCTCCCATCTGCCGGAGCTCGTCCTGCTCGATCTGGGCTTGCCGGATATGGGCGGCATGGAGGTATTGCGGCAGATACGCGTATGGGCCGATATGCCTGTCATCATCGTCTCCGCCCGTCAGGACGAACAGGATAAAGTCGCCTGTCTGGACGCCGGCGCCAACGATTACATCACGAAACCCTTCGGAAACAGCGAACTTCTGGCCCGAATCCGCGCCTCTCTGCGACAGCATGCCCTGCTCAGGGACCGGCGTTCCCTCATGGAAAGCCGCTTTACCTGCGGCGGGCTAAGCATTCACTATGCACGGCGTGAAGTCAGCGTCGAAGGCAGGCGAATCCATCTTACGCCCATCGAGTATAAGCTTCTCGTCCTGCTTTCACAAAATGCCGGCGTTGTGCTCACCCATGACTTTATCCTGCGGGAAATATGGGGTCCCTTCGCCTCCGACAGCCAGCTATTGCGGGTGAACATGGCCAATATCCGGCGAAAAATCGAGCCGGATCCGGCAGACCCGTGTTATATCCTGACGGAAATCGGCGTGGGTTACCGCATGGCTGACAACGTAGAATACAANGTATAAAACTGTACTTAATTGGCCCTGTGCCTTGTNTTCATTAAAGCTTATGCTATAATAACGTTGTTTGAGGGAACTAACAATCTTTATAAGGAGGTAGTATGGCTAACTCACTCAACACATTCATTTTCGTATCCATNGCGGTCGCGCTGATATCCTTCGCCTTTGCGGCCTGGCTGTTTTCATGGGTGAAAAGCAGGCCTTCCGAAAACGCGCGCATCGCGGAAGTCGGCGAATACATCCGTGAAGGCGCACATACGTTCCTGCGTAAGGAATACGTGATGCTGGCCAAATTNGCGGGGGCCGCCGCGTTTCTGATCATCCTTTTCCTGCCCAGGCCTATCTGGGCCGGAAATCCGGTGGAAAACATCGTCATGGCTATTTCCTATCTGTCGGGAACTGTTTTTTCGGCGGTTGCGGGCGTGATCGGCATACGCGTCGCCACCGTGGCAAACGTCAAGACAGCGGAAGCTGCACAGCACGGCATCAAACCTTCGTTTATGGCCGGATTCCGCGGCGGCGCCGTCATGGGCATGGCGGTCGTCGGTTCTACCCTCCTCGGCGTCGCGCTGATCATGCTGATCACGAAGAATACAACGGATTTGCTTGGTTTCAGCTTCGGCGCAAGTTCACTGGCCTTATTCGCGAAAGCAGGCGGCGGTATCTTCACCAAAACCGCCGACTTGAGCGCCGACCTGGTGGGCAAAGTAGAATTAGGCATTCCGGAAGACGACCCGCGTAATCCCGCCGTCATCGCCGACAATGTAGGCGATAACGTTGGCGACGTCGCCGGGATGGGCGCCGACCTTTTTGACTCAAACGTCGCCTCCCTGGCCGCCGCCCTGGTCCTTGCCAGCGTATTGGACAGCGCCGCGGGCAATATGGTCAACTCCTCCATGGTCTTATGCTACGCTTCGCTTGGCTTGATCGCATCCATTATCGGCGTGGCCATGGCGCGAATGGGCGAGAAAGGCCCGACCCACGCGCTCAACAACAGTACCTACTATACGACCGGCATTTTTATTGCCCTGACAGCGGCCGCCACAGTCCTCTTCGGTTTCGAGTGGCGCATCTGGGGCGCGAGCGTCTCCGGGCTTCTCGTTGGCGTGATCATCGGCATCGCCACAGACTATTATACGGACGACTCGAAAAAGCCCGTCCAAATCTCGGCAAAAGCCTCGGAGGACGGGCCCGCACTCACGATACTCTCAGGCGTCTCCTACGGTTTCCTCAGCGTACTGCCCGCCATGGTCGGCATCGCCATCGCCGCGCTTGCCGCCTATAAACTATGCGAACCGATCGGGGAAGGCTATGCTATGTTCGGTATTGCCATGGCTGCGGTAGGCATGCTCTCCATCGTGGGAATGATTATCTCCAATGACGCCTACGGCCCCATTGTAGACAACGCCCGCGGCCTTGCGGAGATGGGCAGTCTCGGCGATGACATTGTGGAAATCACCGACGAGCTGGACAGCGCCGGCAACACCGTCAAAGCGATCACAAAAGGATTCGCCATCGCGGCGGCGGGGCTTACCGTCATCGCCCTGCTGGGCGCCTTTACCAGCGAAGTCAATGCCGCCGCCGCGGAGCACGGGGTCGCCGGCATATCCGGCTTTGACGTTATGGATCCTGTCGTGTTCTTCGGCATGCTGATCGGCGCCGCGGTTCCCTCCGTGTTTTCCGCAATGCTGATGATAGGCGTCAATCGAAACGCCGAACGCATGATCGCCGAGATACACAGGCAGTTCAACGAGATCATCGGTCTGAAAGAAGGAACCCCGGGCGTGATACCCGAATACGCCCGCTGTATCGAAATCGCCACCGTAGGCGCCCTGCATGAACTGATTCCCGCCGGTCTCGTCGCCATACTCATGACGCTGGGCGTCGGCTTTATCGGCGGCGTCAAAGCAATAGGCGGCTTTCTCACCGGCAACATTGTTTCCGGCCTCCTGCTGGCGCTCTTTATGAGCAACGCCGGCGGCTTATGGGACAACACGAAAAAATATATCGAGTCAGGCCACCACGGCGGGAAGGGTTCCGCCGCGCATAAAGCCGCGGTTACCGGGGATACCGTGGGCGATCCTTTCAAAGATACAGCCGGCCCTTCGATCAATACGCAGATTACNGTCGTATCNCTGATCGCCTCTCTGGCAGCNTCCCTGTTCCTCACCTATTCGCTATTTTGATGGGACGCTGTCCCATACCCTGTCGGGATTCGCGCGCAGGTCGCTCATCCCTTCCGCTTCGCGATGCTGCGATTCCGCAGCATGGGCAGCCGCCTACAACCTAAGCAGCGACATCTCCTTGGCATGACGCAGCCCGTGATTAAACGAATTTTCGTTCCATCACGGGCTGCGTTTTCTTTTCCCTCCGCTGGATTCCTCAAATTAAGTTGCAGGGGATATAGCAATCCTTCGTATCAACAGGCACGACCTCCTGACACATACAGAGGATACCTCCTGCGCCTCTTTCTTTATGGACGGTATCCAGGATAGAAAACTTCCGTATCTCTTTCACATCGGGATTGGCCGACAGCTTGATCTCCAGAGGATGGATGACCTGATTTCTATCGATAAGCAAGCTGATTTCCTTGGCTTTCGCGTCCCGAAAGTGCGATATCTCAACTTGCATGCCGTCGCCGGCAAAACTTTTGATCAACTCCGAGATGACATAGCATTCAAAGAAATTCCTGCCCGCGGCGCCGTTTCTCAAGGCTTCGGCGCTAAGCCATCTGGACAGATAGGCGCAAAGCCCCGTGTCATAGAAATACAATTTGGGGGTCTTGGTCAGACGTTTGAAGCGCTTATCGTCATACGCCTTAAGCATATAGACGACGCCCAGCTTATCCAAAAGGCCGAGCCACTCTTTCGCCGTGGGCTGGGAGATGTCGGAGGCTTCCGCAAGGATCTTGTAGTTTACCTGGGTCGAGACGAGGGCCGCGCAAGCCGTGACGAATTTCCTGAATTTCAACAGATCTGTGATACCGCCGAGCTGGGTAGCATCCCGCATCAGGTAACTGTCCACATAGGATTCATAATACGCTGAACGCTGTTCGGCGCCGGCGCCCAGCAATTGCGGCATTCCTCCCCGCCATATCCTTTCGAAGATCTGGATCAAATCATTCTTCGGGGAGCTCCTCTGCCGCTCCAGCAGGCATGGCAGGCTGAAATCCAGTTCGTTTCCGAAGTGAATCCCCTCGATTTCATTCCGGGATAAACTGTGCAGTTCCAAAACACCCAGTTTGCCTGCCAGGCTTTGACACACTGGATTCCCGGAATAACCGTGTTGCGAGGCCGTCAGCCAGAACAGGCCCTTCTCCCCGCTTTCCTCGCACAGGACTTTTATTTGTTCGAAAAGCTCCGGCGCATACTGTATCTCATCTATCAGAATCGGCGGTTTATAGGTCTGAAAAAATAGCACCGGATCTGTTATCGCCAGATTACGGACCATCATATGATCCAGCGTGACATAGCTGCGCTTTTCTCCTTCAGACAAATGCCGCAGCATCGTGGTTTTCCCTACATGCCGCGCCCCCGTCAACAAAACGGCTTCGAAACTGTCGTTCATTTGTAAAAATCGATCTTCTATTGTTCTTTTAATATAGTTCATCTACCTGTCTCCTTATTTATGAATTGAACCATTCACCTCTCAGAACTTAATAAGGTTTCTCTTACTAATAAAACGGATGCAGTGCGGGAAGGTCAATCCGTTTTATTTGATTTTTATGTTTTTTCGCCCCTGCCGCTTATGGTCCATGAAAACGCCTATATATCGCGGGTTCCGGCCCTTGCGCAGCTTCTTTCCCCATGCGTATGTGACGTCCTGTTTCCCGTCCGGTTACCAGAATCTGTTAGCCAACCTTCAAGCGCCTAAGGCTTTTGCGGGATTGACCAGGGGCAATTCGCGAAATCGCTTTTAGCGGATTAAGGCGTGTTTTGCGATTAGGAATTCTTCGTTCGAGGTATTATGCGTTTGGTTCAACATATCTATGATACATAGGTAGAAAGCAGTGTAGTTCGCTCTTGTGTTGCATGCGGAATGATGATAAGGACTGATTCTCATCGTGAAAGGCTCAAACTTAAACTACATAACGATTATTCTCTCGGGAGACCGCAGCGAGAAACCGGGCTTGCTGACAAAAGAGACGCCGGAACCGATTGTCACCTTTGGCGGCGCTTATCGCCTGATCGACTTTACGCTCAGCAACTGTCTCCACTCCCATACTGGCGTAATCGGCGTACTTACCCAGTACTGTCATCCGGATTTTGCTGATTATATCGATTCGTGCTCGTCATACGCCCCGACAGAGCAAAAGGCGGAAATCAGCATTCTGCCGCCCAAGACGATCAACGACCGGTATGAGTATTACAAAGGCAGCGCCGACGCGATTGAGAAGAATATAGACTTTATCGAACAGTACAACCCGGAATCTTTACTCGTCCTCTCCGGCGACCAGGTATATAAAATGGATTATGCGCAACTCCTTGCTGAGCATAAGAAATACGCGCCGGCTGTCACCATCGCCGCCTTGCGGGTCCCCTGGACGGAAGCGAACCCGTTTTGGCATCATGGAAACGGAAACGGGCGGACGGATTACAGATTATGAGGAGAAACCCTTTCAACCGAGAAGCAATCTCGCTTCCATGGGAATCTACGTATTCAACTGGAAAAAACTGAAACAGTATCTTCAACGAAACAACGAAAACCACGGATCCGGCAAAGACCTGGGAAAAGACGTCATCCCCCTTATGCTCACGATGGGAGAAACCCTGAACGCTTACCTCTTTGACGGCTATTGGAAGGACATCAGCAACATTTATAATCTATGGGAAGCACAAATGGAACTGCTGTCCGCTTCCCCCAGATTCCGCCTGCAAGATGAAAGCTGGAATAATATCAATAAAGACAAAACCGCGATGAAGCATTATGATTCCCGGCTTTCGGAAAACTCCCATGTGATTAATTCTTTTCTTGCCGAAGACTGCAAGGTCAGGGGCACAGTTCGGCAAAGCGTCTTATCCGCCGGAGTGGAAATAATGGACGCGGCGAAAGTCGTCAATTCGGTGATCATGCCCGGCGCAAAAATCGGCAGAGGCGCCTTCGTACACAGGGCCATTATCGGCGCAAACGCTTTTGTGAAAGACTCTATGATCATTGACGGCGCAAACCCGAATGGCGTCTGTTCCTCTTACAGCCAGGGCGTAGCCTTATATACGTCCCCGGCAAGCGGCAAACCGGCCCAACAAGCCGTTTCATGACGGCTGTCCCCCCCGTTCAAACTTAGCGAAGGTTACGCCTGCAATGCCTATTTCTCAACATTGCCGGGGTAGTTAAGATAAAAGGCTTGCGTAAGACATTACGCAAGCCCTATTGATGTTAAGCTTCAATTGTCCGTCACAGACGGCGCTACACCAGTTTACCCCCTTGGATCACCACTTTGTCTTTGAGTTGTTCGAGTATGGGCGCAGCTTGCTTATCCCAGACTTCGCGATCGATATCCTCATACACGACGGTGAACGCTGTCTCCGGTGCCCCCGAAGCTTCGCTCGCAGCCTTTACCATAGCCTGCGCCATCTTTTGTTTGCCTTCTACATCCCTTCCACTATAAGCCCTGACATGAATGAATGGCATACTATCCCCTCCTTTGCTGTTTTCTCTATCATAGCACCCTGCACGTTTGCGGTCAATCGGTTCGTGTTCAACGTGTCTGTCAAGAAAAAGTAGGGAGTAATTTTTTCCAATTCTCAAGTTCTTCAAAATGCCAATATTTACTATGTTTTCGTCCTTGGCATAGTCCCACCCCT
>WRNN01000005.1 GCA_009776595.1 Clostridiales bacterium | reverse complement strand
TAAACTCCCGCTGCGCTTGAAGCTTGCGATCGTTAAGTCTATGGTATCTGTTCCACTAAGCTCACACTCGCTCTGCAGCGTGTTCGCTAAGTGGAGACATTATATCATAATTGGTTGAAGCTATGCACATTTTTTTCACAGCCTGCTGACAGGGATGCCCAGATTCTGTAAATAATCCTTCACCTGCCGGATCTCCAGTTGACGAAAATGAAACAGGCTGGCGGCAAGCATCGCGTCCGCATGGCCTTCGATGACGGCGTCGCGGAAATCCTCCAGGCTGCCGGCGCCTCCGGAAGCGATTACCGGAATGCTTACCGCGTCTGCGATCTGCCGTGTGATGGGCAGGTCGTAGCCCTGACCGACGCCGTCGGCGTCCATGCTGGTCAGCAGGATCTCGCCGGCGCCCCGTTTCTCCGCTTCCAGCGCCCATTCCAAGGCGTCTTTCCCTGTGGGGATTCTGCCGCCGTTCAGATAGACCTCCCAGTGATCCGCCGTTTTCTTCACATCGATGGCGACGACGACGGCTTGGCTGCCGAAACGGGAAGCCGCTTCGGTGATCAGATCCGGCGTGCGTAGAGCCGCGCTGTTGAGCGAGACCTTATCCGCGCCGGCGCCGATCAGCGCCTCGATTTGATCGAGGGAAGATATCCCTCCCCCCACGCAGAAAGGGATCGACAGGCCTTCCGCCGTCTTGGCAACTACGTCCAGCATAGTAGCGCGGCCTTCGTGGGAAGCAAGGATATCCAACAGCACCAGCTCGTCCGCACCGGCGTCCTGATAGAACCTTGCCGCTTCCGCCGGATCGCCGGCATCCCGGAACCCGACAAAGCGAACGCCTTTGACCACCCGGCCGTTTTGCATATCTAAACAAGGAATGATTCGCCTATACTCCACCGGACAACCCTTCTTTCCATTTACTTAATGCGTCGGCCATGGCCGTATTGACCTGGCTTTCCTCCCGCTTCTGCTCATGCAGAAATTGCTGGACAGCCTGCTTACTGGCGCCGGCTTTCGCCCTGCGTTTCTCGAATTCCTCATATTTTTCCCGATAGCCGCACACACAGGCAAACATCCGCTTGTCGCCTTCGCCCCGGAGTTCCAGTTTCTTGTGGCAATTGGGNCAGCGGGCATTGGTTTGNAAAGCCAGNTTNAGCCGGTAGCCGCAGTTTCTGTCGGAGCAGANCAGCATCCGCCCTTTCTTTCCGTTTACCTCAAGAAGATATTCGCCGCAGTCGGGACANTTATCGCGGGTCATATTATCATGACGGAATACGCCGTCGCTTGCTTTCACNGAAGACACCAGGGCCGCCGCATAGNGGCGCATCTCCTGGATGAAGGCCGTGCTTTTCGCCTGCCCTTTGCTGATTTGGGTCAGCACCTGCTCCCATTTGGCAGTCAGTTCGGCGGACTTTAAATCTTCCGGAACCAGCGCAATGAGCTGCAAGCCCTTTGATGTGGGCGCCAGCTCTTTCCCGCGCTTTTCTATATAGAAGGAAGAAAAGAGCTTTTCGATAATGTCCGCCCTGGTGGCCGGGGTACCCAAGCCGCTGGTNGCCTGCATAACGTCCCGCAGGGCCTTGTCNTCCAGNCGCGGGTTTTCCATGGCGGAGAGNAGCGTNGCTTCGGTATAGCGGGGCGGCGCCTTGGTTTTGCCGTTGAGCAAACTCAACTCCAGGATCTTGACGCGATCGCCCTGCTTCAGCGACGGCAAAGCCTGGCTCTGCAGATCTTCGTTTTCTTCCTCCTCTTCCCCCTCGTCCGTATAAGAGCGGTCATACGCGATTTTCCATCCGGGCGCTTTATCGGTTTTTCCCCGGGCGTGAAAGCTGTGCTTACCAATGGATAGGCTCAGGCGGCAGTCTTCATATTCGTATGGCGCGGACAAAACCGCAAGAAAACGCCGGACGACCAGATCATAGATATTGCGCTCCTCACCGGTAAGGGCGCCCAGGTTGGGGGCTTCCTCAGTAGGGATGATCGCATGGTGGTCCGTGACCTTCGCGTTATTGACGATATAGCGGGTGCTGCGGTTTTGTAGCAGCGCTTTGGCCAGGGCCTGATAGGGACCGACGGCGATCGCGCGGAGGCGTTCGGCTAAGGTCGCCGCTACATCCTCGGGGATATAGCGGGAATCGGTACGCGGATACGTCAGCAGTTTGTGCCGCTCGTAAAGAGACTGCATGAGGGATAAGGTTTCTTTAGCGGAATAGGCGTACTTCCTGTTGGCGTCCCGCTGAAGCTCCGTCAGGTCGTAGGCGGCAGGCGGCGCCTTCTGGCGGTTCTGTTTGGAGATGGTTTTTACCGTGGCGAAGCCTTCCTTCTGCAGTTCGCTCAGGATACGCTGCGCTTCCTCCTGTACAAACAGGCGCGTCTGCATTTTTCCGTCGGCCCAGGTGGCGGAGAAGCCTTCCAGTTTCGCCTTAAGGGTATAATATGGTTTAGGTACAAAATCCCGGATTTCCTTTTCGCGGTCGGCGATCAGGGCCAGGGTCGGNGTTTGGACGCGGCCGCCGGATAGCTGGGCGTTAAACTTGCAGGTCAGTGCGCGGGAGACATTAAAGCCCACCAGCCAATCCGCTTCCGCGCGGGATTGCGCCGACCGGTATAAATCGTCGAAGTCTTTGCCAGGCTTCAAGTTGGCGAAACCTTCCTTGATCGCCTTGCTTGTCTGGGAGGAAATCCAAAGCCGCTTGAGGGGCTTTTGGCAGGACGCCTTCATCAGGATCCAGCGGGCGACAAGCTCTCCTTCCCGGCCCGCGTCGGTGGCAATGATCACTTCGCTGATATCGGCGCGACCCAGTAAACCGGCGACAATATGGTACTGCTTCGACGACTCCTTGATCACAATCAGCTTCATCTTCTCCGGCAGCATGGGAAGGCTGTCGAAACTCCAGGTTTTGTACGCCGCTCCGTATTCCTCGGGATCCGCCAGCGTAACCAGATGGCCCAGGGCCCAGGTTACGACATAGTTTCTCCCTTCCAGATAGCCGTCCCCTTTCTGCCGGGCGTCCAGTACGTTTGCGATATCTCTGGCTACGGAAGGCTTTTCCGCCAAAACCAATGCTTTATTTGCCATGATCACACTCCTTGCTATCACAGGCTCAATTCGTTCCATCTCCCTGCTTTCGTTTGCCTGATTGTCAAGGGAGGAAACGAATGCTATACTTATCGGGAAGTAAAGCCCGGTTTGCGTTTCTCGAGAAAGGCGCGCATCCCTTCGACACGGTCGGCGTCGGCGAAGGCGCAGGCGAAGGTTTCCGTCTCGTACAGAAGGCCGTCTTTCATACTCTGATTCGCGCTTTCCAGGATGGCGGACTTCGCCATGCGGATGGCGATCCGGGACTTTGCCCGGATGGATTCCGCGATGGAGATGCACAAAGGCATCAAATCCTCCGCTGTGGTTACTTTCTCCACNAGGCCGATGCGCAAGGCCTCNTGTGCGTCGATGACTTCGCAGGTGTAAGTCAGATATTTCGCCATCCCCATGCCGACAAGACGGGGCAGCCGCTGAGAAGAGCCATAGCCCAGGGCAATGCCCAGGCCTACCTCCGGCAGGCCGAACCTGGCTTGCTCCGAGGCCACCCGAATATCGCAGGCCAGGGCAAGTTCGAAGCCGCCGCCCAGGGCATAGCCATTGACGGCGGCGATGACCGGGACCGGCAGGGCCTCGATGAGATTCATGCAGGTATGGCCGCATTGGGAAAAGGCAAGCCCCTCTTCCGGCGCTAAAGCAGCGACCTGCGCGATATCGGAGCCTGCCGCAAAGGCCTTGCCGCTGCCGCTGAGGATGACGGCGGCGATCCCGGGATTGTTCTCTATTTCCAGAAAGCAGGCCGTCAAGCCTTCAAAGACTTGTTTATCAAAAAAGACCAGGGATTGGGGATTCCCCAGAGTAACGAAGGCGATGTTTTCTTTTTCTTCGTAAGTGAATGCCTGTTGTGTCGCTGCCATGCAGGAACCCTCCCCTTCCCGAAACGGAAATCAATCGTCCTATATTATATCATATGTTTTTTTGAAAGCCTGGTGTTTCTCGATGAAAAATATGAAGAAGTTTGACGGAGCGGCAGACTATATCGCGTCCAACGAGTTAAAAAGCGCCGTGAACGCGTCGATCACGCTGGAAAGGCCTATCCTGATCAAAGGGGAGCCGGGGACGGGCAAGACGATGCTGGCGAAAAGCATCGCGGACAGTCTGGGCTTACAGCTGATCGTCTGGAGCATCAAGTCCACGACGAAAGCCAANGAAGGGCTTTATGTNTATGATACGGTCCAGCGCCTCTATGACAGTCAGTTTGGCGAGGAGGGCGTTTCGGACATCGCCCGCTATATCCACCCGGGCAAACTCGGAGAGGCCTTCACTTCGGAATCCCCGGCCGTGCTGCTTATTGATGAAATCGATAAAGCCGATATCGAATTCCCGAATGACCTGCTTTGGGAACTGGACAGGATGAGCTTCTATATCCCGGAGACCAGGGAAACGGTGACAGCCAAAAGCATTCCCGTGGTGGTCATCACCAGCAATGCCGAAAAAGAACTGCCGGACGCTTTCCTGCGAAGGTGCGTGTTTCATTATATCGAATTTCCGGACCGGGAAATGATGGGGGAAATCCTACGCGTGCACTTTCCGGATCTGGAAGACGGGCTCGCCAGGAGCGCATTGAACGCATTTTATCAATTGCGCGACATAAAGGGCGTCATGAAAAAACCCAGCACCGGCGAACTGCTGGACTGGATCAAGGTATTGCGTAAGGAGAATATCGGCACGGATAGAATCGAAAGGGAATTGCCGCTTCTGGGCGTATTGATGAAGAATAACGAAGACGTCGATCTGGTAAAAAGACGGCTAGAGGAAACCCGCTAAAGAATCTATGCATCGGGTTTCATCTAGAGGCGCATCTGGATGCGCCCCGCGAACGTAGAGAGCGGAGAGATGAGCAGCGTGCACGCGAAACCCGACGGGGTATGGGGTAGCGCCCCATATAGAATGATTTCTAGATTTATATAGAGGAGAACTGAGAAAATGTTTTATGGCTTTTTCCGCGCCCTGCGGGAAGAGGGCGTGCCGGTATCCCTCCAGGAATGGCTTATGCTGATGGAAGCCCTGTCGCTGGAGCTGTCGGACAACAGCCTGAGTGGCTTTTATGAGTTAGGCAGAAGCCTCCTGGTCAAAAGCGAAAGCATCTATGACCGGTATGACGCCGCCTTTATCCGGTATTTCGGCAGCCAATCCGCCGAAAGCGAAAAAACCCGGGTAACGCCGGAACTTCCCAAGAGCGANCGTTCTTATCATCCGGATTTCTTCAATCCCGCTACTTACGAAAACAAGACAATGCAAAACGCCGGACGGCAAACCGGACAAGCGCCGGCTACAACGAAGAATCCGGAGAGCGACGAGATCAAGGCGGAAGCGGAAACCGCGACCTCCGCCGATGCGGACGAATCCGGTTTCGGGGGAATCAGCTTTGCCGAGAACACAGGCGGCATGACGGCGGTGCAGGTGGCCGGCAGGAGGAGATACAGGGATTACAGGGACGACAGTATAAGTCACATCCGGCAGTTTGAAATGGCTTTGCGTTCGCTGCGGCTGCTGTCGCCCAGAGTCGAAGGGCCCCGGGAGGAACTCAATCTGGACGCCACGATTGAGGAGACCTGCAGGAACGGCGGCCGGCTTTCTCTCGAATGGGACAGGCCCAGGAAGAACAGCATCCGGCTGATCCTGCTGATGGACAGCATCGGTTCCATCTATAACCATCACCGCGTTTGCCAAAGGCTCTTTAATGCCGCCCAAAGAAGTACGCACTTCAAAGAAATCCGCTACTATTATTTCCACAACTGTATTTACGGCAGGGTGTATAAAGAGCAGTGGCTGGATATAAAGGAATCGGTTCCGCTGGAGAATTTTTTTCGTCTGTATAACGGAGATTGCCGGCTGCTCATCGTGGGCGACGCCCGAATGAGCGAAAGGGAATTAATGGAAGCTGGCGGGGCGCTCGACTGGAGCGTCGAGCGAAACAGGGAGCCTGGCTATACCTGGCTTTCCCGAATAGCAAGGCGTTACCCTTACGCTGTATGGCTGAATCCGGTTCCGGAAGCGCGGTGGGGCAAAGAACCTTCCTATACCTCGATTAACGCCGTGAGGGAGATTTTTCCTATGTATGAACTGAATCCTTCCGGGATTCGAAAGGCAGTTAAGAAACTCCGCGTGAAATAATCCGAACTGTGTATGGGGGCAGAATCATTGCCCGGGAAATAATCCGGACTGCTTTACCGAACGGGAGAGAAGGCGCTGCGCGATACAGAAGGCGCTGCGCAATATAGAAGGGGAGGGTGGAAACATGCCGGAATGGACCGATACCAATGGGGAAGGGAAACCACAACAATACACGGACGCATTGATGGAGGCGCTTGCCAGGCTTACGGAAGCCGGCAGGACAGGCGACCTGAGCATTGCTATGGAGAATATCCATTTGCCTCCCGAAGAGGGGAAGATCATTCAACTGGTGAATGAAGCGGTCAGTAACTACCGGAATGCAACCGAATACGACTTGATGAAATATAAGCTATCCGGCGACGCCCTTGACATTGCGCTTTGGGACCTGATTGTCGATAGTTCGGACCCGGATCAACCGGTCTATCAATTTACATGGTCTCCGGAATTCCGCCAAATGCTTGGCTTCACGGATGAACGAAGTTTTACCAACGTTATGCGGAGCTGGAGCGACAGGCTCCACCCGGATGACAAAGAAAGGGTAATGAAGGCTTTTTCAACATATCTGAGCGACTATACCAACGAAAAGCCCTACGATATGGAGTATCGCCTTAAAGTGAAAGAGGGACACTACCGGTACTTCCGCGCCTTTGGCGCCGCGCACAGAGACCAAAATGGCGTGCTGCTTAAAGCCGCCGGCGCGCTGATGGATATCGACGAGAGGGTCAAGACGGAACGCCTGCTGGAACAGCGGGAAAAGATGCTTGTCGCCTCTGCCGAAATGGCGGCCATTTTTTCCTCTCACGATTATCGCAGGGCCGATCGCTTTGACGAGCTGATCAAGAAAGGCCTGAGCCCGGTTGCCGACGCGGTGAACCTGGACAGAATCGTGATTTACCGCTTCGTTGACGCCGGCGCAGGCGAACGTTTCGGGCAAATCTATCGCTGGGATAAGCTGAGGGGCGGCCGTATTTCTATGAATAGTGAACTGATGGTTTTGCCCAATTATCCGGTCATGCATAATTGGTTAATGGTGCTGTCTGCGGGGATGAGTATTAATACTCACGCGAGCATGATGACAATGCTTGAATTTGCCTTCCTTCGGATATTCGGCGTCAAGTCTTTGCTGCTAAGCCCGGTATTTATTCAAAACGAATTGTGGGGCTGCGTAGCTTTCCAGGACATCACCAATGAGCGGCAGTTTGACGACGCCTGCGTACATTTTATGAGTACAGCCGCCCATGTATGGGTGAACGCCATTATCCGGAATGAGGAAGCAAAGCGGTAAGCGCCGGCGGAGTACCGGCACAAGGAGATACTTTATTTACAGGATTGAAGAAAGGCGGGATTTCGATGATTGAACCAATTACCAGTATGCAGAACGCATTCGATCTGAAGGGGCAAAACGCGATTGTGACAGGCGGAAACAGAGGCATCGGTTTTGCGATCGCCAGCGCTTTAGCCCAGGTTGGCGCCAATGTTGCCATTTTATGCCGGGATACAAAGAAAGCGGAGGAAGCGCTGCGGGAGCTTGCGGCATACGGCGGCCAGTATCAGAGCTTTTTCTGCGACGTCACGGATTTAACCGGCGTACGCAAAGCGGTGGCGGACGTCTATGCCGCTTTTGGAGAGATTCACATTTTGGTCAATAATGCAGGCGTATCCACCCGTACTGCTTTTCTGGATATGGATGAGAATCTCAGCGAATGGTACCGCGTAATCAATACGGATCTCAACGGTGTGGTGCACATGACCTATGAAGTAGGGAAGCGTATGCGGGACGCCGGCAAAGGCGGTTCTATCATTAACATAACCTCGCTGTCCGGTATCGTCGTTCACAGGGATAGNCCGCGAAGCCCTTACAACGCTTCGAAAGCNGGGATCAACCACTTCACCCGCGCCATGGCGGTGGAGCTGGGCCGGTATAATATCCGCGCGAATGCGATAGCGCCCGGCTATATCCGTACCGGCTTTACCGCGAATCCCACAGAGGAGTTCGTCCGTTTCGTCCAATCCCAGCAGCCCATGGATCGTCTGGGGGAAGGCATCGAAGTCGGCGCCCTGGCTGTTTTTCTGGCTTCCCCCGCAGCAGCGCACCTGACAGGCACCATCCAGGTCATCGACGGCGGATTCAGCCTGTCCTGAGCCGAAGGATATACACACTCATAACAGATATATATGTACGTGTTATAAAGATAATCAACTTATAATAGACATATATATGTGTGTTGACAATGACTGTTTATCCATTTATAATAAAACAAAATGGATGGGTGGTGTGCGGCATGGAGTTGGACGAAAAAACACTAGGCGGGGCAATCCGCCGCTTAAGAATCCGTAAGGGCCTCCCGCTGGAAGACGTGGCGGCCCGTGCCAGTCTCTCGCCCATATCTGTCAGAGCGCTTGAGCTGGGGCGGGGTTCTACGCTTAAGACCGTGCTAAAAGTGCTCAATGCGATGGGAGAAACCGTCTTCCTGCAGGATTGGATCGAGAAAAGCACCGTAAGTAGCCCTCTGCAGGCACTCAGAGAGGCGAGACGGCTTGCTGCAGAGCCAAAGCGGGCTCCCCGCAAAAAGAAGGAAGGCTGAGCAAGTATGGCATTTGCCCATGTGGAAGCGATTGAAGTCCGCATGTTTGGAAAAACGGTGGGCGCGCTTGCACCGGATGCACGCAATAAGCCGTATTATGCGTTCGAATATGCTCCCTCATGGCTTCGCGTAGGATACTCTATCAGCCCCTTACATCTGCCTCTGGCTGCCGGTGTTGTTGTGTTTGACCATCTGGCGGAGAATACCTGGCATAGACTGCCTGCTGCCATCGCCGATGCGCTCCCCGACCGTTTTGGGAATGCCTTGATTGATGCGAGGCTGGCGGAAAAAGGCGTGACCAAGGATGACATAACAGCGCTGGACCGATTGGCATATACAGGCGACAGAGCGATGGGCGCACTGGAGTTCCGCCCCGCACGCTCCCTCGGAAAGGAACCCGATATACTGGATTTTGCGCAACTGGTTCATTCCGCCAAGGATGCNGTCATGGGATCCATCGATACNGATAGCAAGGCAAAACGTGCGCTGCGCCAGCTGCTCTCGGTTGGGACCAGCGCAGGTGGGGCTAGGGCAAAGGCTGTCATCAATATCGATCCTGCGACAGGTACGATGCGCCCCGGCCAGCGTCCGGAAAAAGGGATGGAATCTTGGCTGCTCAAATTTGACGGCGTCGGCGCCGACGCAACCCTTGGCGCTTCACAGGAATACGGCAGGATTGAATATGCCTATTCGCTCATGGCGAAGGCGGCAGGGATAGAGATGACGGAAACACGACTATTTCATGAAAACGGGCGCGCCCACTTTATGTCCAAACGTTTTGACCGTACGGAGCCGATATCCGGAAGCTTGCCGGAAAAGATACATATGCAAAGCCTATGCGCAATGGACCACATCGACTACAACCTGACCCGTACGAACCATTACGACTCTTTGTTTGCAGTCATTCGGCGCCTGGNGCTTCCGGAAGAGGCATTAACAGAGGCGTTNCGCAGGATGGTGTTCAACTACCTTGCCATGAATTGCGATGACCACAGCAAGAACTTCGCTTTTCTCATGGATGGGCAGGGGCATTGGCGGNTGGCGCCCGCTTTTGATATTACCTTTGCATATAATTCCCAGAGCATATGGCTGAGAGAACACCTCATGGGNATATCCGGCGCGTTTCGAGACGTGGATGATCGAGGGTTTATGCGTTTTGCCGAAAGGCAGGGCATCCCTTATGCCCGGAAAGCATGGAATGAAGTAAAGCGCGCCATAGCCATGTGGCCTGACTTTGCGGGACGTGCGGGCNTATCGGCGGTTGCGACCGAAGAAATCNGGGCNTATTTGTCCGGCAAGTGACGCNCGCAATCCGTAAATTCGTAAAGTTGGGGAACTTCGACCGCGATCAAGGTATTGCCCGGCTCTGTGTTCAAGTATAGATTCGTTCAATAGGAAACATATAGCGTATGAGAATAAAGATGAAAAAAATTGCATATGTTGTGTTAATCATTATTGTCGCNGGNGCATCCGGTTTCTATATATATGAATCCTCAAAAGCGGATTACTCACAGGATCAAACGAGATCTCAAGACAACAAAGAGCCAATGAAACNTGAATATGAAATAGATAACNTCGATATTTATGACAATCACTTTACCATAACATACGATATGGCGCTTAAAATTCTCTCAGAGAAGATTGGCGTACAGAATGCTGAGCATCAAATAGGTTTTACAGAAATTGGCTTTCGTGTTTTCAACGAGAAGTATTACTATGCTATAGCGTGCTATTATAATGATAATCCAGATATAGTATTTACATTCGCCCGCTATTGTGTGGATGTGTATACAGGAGAGGTATTTGAACTGCTTAGTATGGCCGGATTTGATGAATTGGCAATACTATCAGGCAATTAGTTTCTGCAAAGTATAGTTTCTGCAAAGTATAGTTGACTACGTTATTGAAGTTATGTATAATGACTACAATAACGTAGTCGCTCGTTTCGATATCATTATCGTAGTCAGAAGGAGAAGTAATGAAGATAACAACAAAAATTAAAGATGCTTTTGCTTTAGGACAAGTATTACAGCAAAGCCGTATGCAGCAGGGGATAAGCCAAAGAGAACTTGCGAAGCTGCTCGGGATTAGCCAGAAGTGGGTCTGGGAGATGGAGCAGGGAAAACCCGGATTGCTGATGGAGAGATTGTTTTTGATGCTTGAGAAAACGGAAGTCACATTATTGGCAGAATTTGATACAAAGGATGTGCCTAAGGCGTGAGCAAACTCATCGTGGAATTATATGGAAACGTGCTGGGAACGCTGTCGCAAGACAGCAACCGCTTCCGTTTTGAAGCGGACCCTACGGTGTTCGAGAAATATGCATTGTCTTCAACNATTATGAGTTTAGCGGTACCGCTGAATTTGCAATATACAGCTGTGCAAAAAAGGCGTATGGATTGCTTCTTTACAGAGCTTCTACCTGAAGGCCATAACTATGAATGGCTATCCGAATCCTTATCAAGAGAAGAAAGAACGCCATATAGCCTTCTCCGCAAATACGGGAAGGATGTCGCCGGCGCGCTCTCCATCTATGACCCTGAGGATCCCCAGTTTTCCGCGAAAGCTTCAGCCGAACCAATTGACGGTAAAGGGGTTCGCTATCTTCTGGAGCACATGCCGCAGGCGGCGCTCGGAAACTCTCCGATCTCGGGAAAGACGTCTTTGGGCGGCGTGCAGGGAAAAATCGTGTTGGCAAGGATTGGGGCAGGATGGCACAGAGTCCACAATGGATATCCTTCAACGCATATCCTGAAACCGATGGTTCCGGATTATCNGACGATGATATTCGACGAAGCCTTCTGTATGCAGATGGCGTANGATGCAGGACTTACNGGACATCCTGTTTGGATAGAAGAGTTTGACGGCGCTGACGCGCTTGTGATTGAGCGGTATGACAGAAAGGAAGACACATTTGGCAGCAGGGTGCATCAGGAGGATTTCAATCAGGCACTTGGCGCGCGAGGATCGGAGAAGTATCAGGAATACGGCGGGAAAGTCAGCGCGAAGCGGATCGCGCAAACTCTTGCGCGATTTGGGAGTCGCGAAGATGTCCAAGGATTTGCTTCTCAGTTGATTTTTGCCATTGCTATAGGGAACCTTGATCTGCACGCAAAGAACATCAGCATTCTGCACCTTCCGGATGAAACGATCGCCTTAGCCCCCGCATATGACCAGGTCCCGCTGCGTCACCAGAACACGGATGGACATATGGCGCTTGCGATAAACGGAAAATATGTACATGCCAGTATATCGCTGGCGGATATTGTTGCGGAATTGGTATCGTGGCATTGCCCCGGCTTGTCCGATGAATATGAAGCAACTTCCTTTGTGGAGAGCCGCTTGCACAGCTATCGCGACATCTTAACAAACGCGACGCCGGATAAGAGAGCCTACCGTAATCTGAAAAACGAGATTGCTTCTTTTATCTCTCGCTTGTTATCCGGTAAAGAAATAGGAACAAAATGAACGAATCTTCGTTCATTGGACATGGCGCATGCTGATTTTGCGTTATCCTATAATCCCGGTTAGGCTTGATTATGCGCTACCTGCTCGCAGCACATCTCGATATCGTCTCTGCCGAGGAACGCGAAAGCTGCCAAATATATTGTTTTTCCGGATCCCGCGTACTTTTTGTGATAGCCCCTGTCTTTGATCTGATCCATTGCACTGCGTAAAGCCTGATCGAAGCGTTTTTGCTTTTCTTCGTCGATTGTCTCGAGCGGGTATTTACTATACTTAAATTCCATGACATAGACCTTGTCGGCAAGTTCCAGTATCGCGTCGACCCGACCTTTTGAGACCGAGACCTCGGCGTCCATGTCAAAGCCAAGCACGGTCATCACGGCGTAGAATATCGAATGGTAGTACGCCTCGGCGTCTACGTGGAGTTCGTAGGGGATGGAGGCGAACAGCCCCCGCAGTATGGCAAGCATCTGCTGCAGGTCGCCCGCCCGGAGAGCATCCCTGATTTCCATCTGCGCCCGGCCCGCCTGCACATCACCGCTTTCCGTCAGGGCCGATACCAACTGCAGATGGAACGCGTCTTTGACTTCAAAGTTGGGGATGTCGAGGAGGTAAATCGGGGCGCCTCTGGTTTCCAGGGTTTCTTTTACGGTGAGGTAGCCTGTTTGAAACAGGAGAGGTTCGACTTCCATTCTTCGGATGTCGAAGGAGTCCAGCATGCTTTCCGTGATTTTCAGGTTCTTGAGGGTCAAAAAGGATTCCGGCTTCGTCTTGAGCAGATCGATCAGAAATTTTGGGTTTCCGCTGGCGTACCAGAAGTTGCCGAATCTTCTTTGCTCGAAGAAGCTTAAGAGGGAAAACGGATTGATCACCCTGCTTTCGCCGTCCCATGAGTAGCCGTCGTACCACGCGAGGATCTCATCGCGGACGCTGGCATATGCCTGAAATCTTTTTAAGGTTTCCAGGTTTTCGATGTGTTCGCCGAAATACCGATCAAGTTCATCGATCGCTATCCCGCAAATATTCACATACTCATCTGTCATGGTGATATCTTTTAAGTTATTCAGTTCAGAGAAAATCGAAGTTTTCGTAAACTTCGATACTCCTGTGAAGAAGGTGAAGCGGAGATAGGGATCCATCGACTTGAGGATGCCGTAAAACCCCCGGATGACTTGCCTGTTGGCTTCGGCTATTTCGATGTCGTCGATGTGGTCGAGTATCGGTTTGTCGTATTCGTCGATGAGTACGACGACCCTTTGACTGTATTTCTCCCACAAGTTTTCGATCAGGCGCTTAAACAGAGCAGCCGACTCTGTTCCGCTTATATTCATTTCTTCTCGCTGTATACAGGCATTGATTTCCTCGAAAAGAGAACGTTCCAACACGTCAGGCGTTTTATTCGGGATATTGCTCATATCCAGGCGGATCACCGGATGCTTGGCGAAAGCATAATCGGAGCCGTCTATCCAGAGTCCTTTGAAGAGTTCTCTGTTGCCCTTGAAGACCTCGCCAATCGTATCAAGAAGCAGGGATTTCCCGAACCTCCTCGGGCGGGACAGGAAGTAGTAGCTCGCGCCATTTGTAAGGGCATAGATGTATTGGGTTTTATCGACATACAGATAATCCCCTTCTATCATTTTTCTGAAATTCTGTATCCCAAGCGGCAATTTTTTCATTTTGCGTCACCTCACAAAAGCCCCTGCTTATACATTGACTGTCAACAGTATAACATAGGTAAAAATGAATAGTTGTGATAAGATAAATTTAATGGCTCTGCTGCATAGTAAATTGTTGATCATTTGCGAAGAGAGGACTACTACATTGAATAGCCAACATTCAAGCTGGTTACTGAGGGGGACAGATTTGAAATGCGTGAAAATATTTGTTATTCATTTGTTAATACTTTTTTGTATTGTGGGATGTGGACGAATAACGAATAATAACGGAGAACTCACGGATGAAGAAATGCGGGGGTATTTAGACGAGTTTGATGCTATCTATATAACAATTATTCAACCGTGTTTTGAATACCTTGGGGAACGAGTTGGAGATTACATAGAAAAAGACAGGGATTACGAAGCGATTATTGCCTACTTCAGAGACAATGATTTTTCTGACAAGATACCGGATCTAGAGGCAATTCGAGACAAAATGCCGCCGCTATCAGGAGGTGAGTCTGATACATATAGCATAGCAAGAAGGTATATGAGTGACTGTACAGAATTTTTAAAAATCCTGGTTGAAATAGGGAATGCCTATACTGGAAAAGAAATTCAGGATATTACGCCGGACGAAAAAATGCGAATAGATGGCCTGATATCTTATAAAAATGCAATCAATTGAATGCCTGGAAACTTATGCAGGTTGATGAATAGCNAACTCCACCTAATGGAGAATTACCTCGACAACATGCCCGATATTGCCTATCTGGCAATGATTTTGCGCGCTTCCCACTCCTTCTTGAGAATCGCGTAGGATAACTCGTCGCAATATTCTTTTTCTGAACCTTTATGTGCCGGCCGGGCTTCGAGAAATACGCCTTCGCGGCGCATGCCGATTTTCTCCATTACCCTGTAAGAGCCGATATTCTCCGCGTCGCAGTGGGCAAGGATTCGGTGGAGATTCAAATAGTGAAATCCGAAGTCAAGTATGGCGGCGGCCATCTCTGTCCCATAGCCTTGATTCCAATACGCCTTATGCAGGATCCAGCCTGTTTCCGCTTCCCTTCCGGATAGGGTGAGATTGATGGCGCCGATCAGCTTATCTTCAGCCTTCAACACAGCGGCATATTGATAGTTCGTGCAAGGCGCTTCTTCTGCCTGAGCGATCGCATAAGCAAGGAAAGCCTTTGTATCTTCTTCGCTGTTCGGCCCCCATGCCAGGTAGGTCAAATTGTCCGTGCGGCTTGCGTAACTGTGCACGGCAGCGAAGTCGCTTTCTTGGAGTTTTCGCAGGATAAGCCGCTCCGTTTCCAGTGTTCTCATATTGTGTCACCTCACAAAAACCCCTGCTTATACATTGACTGCCAACAGTATAACATAGCTAAAATGAAAAGCGCTCCTGTGCGCAAAAAAATGCCGGGAAGCCGCCAGGGAAAGGCGGCTTCCCGGCA
>WRNN01000004.1 GCA_009776595.1 Clostridiales bacterium | reverse complement strand
TGCGGCAGTATCCGTCGGCCCCTGTGCAGCAGCAAATTTCCGGCTCCGGCGTCTTCTCCGATTTGCACGACATTCTCACCCGCCGCGACGCTTGTATATATCGCAATGCCGTCGGGACCAAAGGCTTCCGTATATTCGACCATTACGACAGCGTCCGCGCCGTCGGGTACCATGCCGCCGGTGGGTACCTCCGCGCATTCGCCGCCGCTCAGCGATATCCGCGCAGCTTTTCCCATTTCCACTTTGCTTTTTTCGCTTAGCAGCACCGGAATGCTATCCCCCGCGGCGGCAGTGTTCGCGGATTGAAGCGCATAACCGTCGACGGTGGAGCGGCGGAAATGCGGAATGTCTTGCCGGCTATAAATATCCTCCGCCAGTATCCTGCCGCCGGTATCCCCGATAGGCAGCACTTCGGTGGCAGCCATCCAGCTTATCACGCTGGAAAGCAGCTTCTCCCGGGCGCTGTCCACCGTATCTACATCTAAAAACTCCATTTTGCTGTCTCCCGTCTTTATGAATCCTGATAACCATACGCGTTCCGATTATTTTTGTTAACTACAAGTGTACAGGATTTTCTCCAGCCATACAATCTTTTCAAAAAAAACCTGTTGAAGGCAGATATTCGTTCATCGTCTCGTTGATTTTTCGAGGAAACCTGTCATAATTATTATATAGTATAATTACTATTTATTGATATAGGTTTTACCAAATAGAGAAATATAGATACAGGTTTTATATAGAGATTACAAGGAGTACATTTTGATATATAAAAAGCGGAGCAGGAGCTTGGCCCGCTTTTCAATAGTTTTTGTTTTTCTTTTCCTATCGAATCCATTTACCGCTTCCAGGATAGATGCTACAGAACGGGTTTTATCCGCGCCAAAAGAGATACCGGATTTTCCGCTATCAACAGTTGTGGAGCGGGCTGTTTCTATCGGCTTGATACCGGAAGAAATGCAACAGGATTATACGGAGCCGTTGACGCGCGCGGAGTTCAGCGAGATGGCGGTGAAGGTTTATGAAGCCGCCACAGGCAATGTTATTATTATGCACAGGCTGTTTTCCGATACAGATGACATATACGCACAGAAAATAAGCGGCATAGCGGTGATCGACTGTGTGGAAGACGATCAGTTTCTTCCTGATGATACGATGAGCCGTGAAGAGACGATGCTGTGTTTCTCACGGCTTATGATGCGAATGAACATCCCCGTCGAAAGGATGCATCTTGCTTTTTCAGATACCGCCGATCCGGCCTTCCGGGCGCCGGAAACTTCCGCGACGAAAGGACAAGCCGTGGAAGGGCTGCTTCAAATCTATGACCTGGGCGTCGCGGTTAAGCTTGCGGAGATGGAAGAAATCCTGGATGAGAATGTACCTTTAGGGAAACATGAACTTACTGAAAAAGAAGTCAAGCTCCGGCAATATGAGGAAGAAATTATGGAGATGGTGAATGCTGAACGGGCGAAAGCCGGCCTGACTACTCTTGTCTGTACCGAGATCCTGAATGCCGCAGCGAGTGTCCGCGCACAGGAGATAGAAACCCGCTTCTCCCATGACCGCCCGGATGGCAGATCTTTTTCCAGCATCTTTGATGATCTTCGAATCCGGTATCGGCTGCGAGGCGAAAACCTTGCCAAATACTTCCGTTCATCGGAAGACTGTGTCGAAGGCTGGCTGAACTCTGAGATGCATAAACTGAATATGCTATATGAGCCGTATAGAAAAGCGGGGGTCGGCGTTCATGAGGATGCGTCCGGACGCTTATATTGGGCCATGATTTATTCGGACTGAGGCCCGAAAGGGGCCCGAAAGGGGCCAAAAACAATTTCACGAGCTTCTTGACAGAGGGAGACCCTTGTGATAAAGTTTAGGAGATTTGGATGAATTCCTCTTTGATTCATAGTTGTGCGCATGGGGAGGTGTGAAAAATGCGGGTGAATATCATTTTGGCGTGTAACGAGTGTAAACAGAGAAACTACACAAGCGACAAAAACAAAAAAACAAATCCGGACCGTCTTGAATTAAATAAGTATTGTAAATTCTGTAAGACAAAGACGGCGCACCGGGAGACCAGATAATCGTAATTCTTAGGGCTTTCGTATAGGAGTGTATGAAATGGCGGTTGCAAAAAGCGATAAGCCAAAACTGATGGAACGGATGAAAAGATCTGTTCGCGGTATGGTGCAGGAAATGAAAAGGGTNCATTGGCCGGGCAAACGGGATCTGGTGGTATATACCGCTGCGGTAATCGGCGTCAGCTTAGCTGTGGCATTATTTATTTATCTCCTGGATTCGGGCGTTGGCACGGTCATGGGATTCCTTCTGGATCTGGGCAGGTAGCTATGGATAAGTACTGGTACGTTATACACACCTATTCAGGATATGAAAACAAAGTNAAGGCNAATCTGGAAAAACGCATGGAATCCATGAATGTGGAAGATAAGATTTTTCGGATCATGGTGCCTATTGAAGACGAAGTCGAATACAAGGACGGCCAGCGAAAGATCAATCACAAGAAAATGTTTCCCGGTTACGTTTTGGTTGAGATGATCATGACAGACGAAACCTGGTATGTCGTACGAAATACCCCNGGCGTTACCGGCTTTGTAGGGGCGGGCAATAAACCGATCCCGCTGAAGACAGAGGAGGCGACGCAGATTCTCCGTTACATGGGAATGGACGAAATGCGGACCAAGGTTGAATTTGAGCTGGGCGAGTGGGTGCGCATAACCTCCGAACCTTTTTTGGGACTGGACGCTTCCGTTCAGGATGTTAACGGAGATAAAGGCAAAGTCAAAGTCATGGTGAACATGTTTGGCCGGGAAACCTTGGTTGAACTGGATTTCGGACAGGTTCAGAAGTTAGATTGAGGGCTGCGCATCATCGTGTTGAGGAGGTGTGACATTATATGGCAAAAAAAGTCGTGGGATTTATTAAGCTGCAATGTGCCGCAGGAAAAGCCAATCCGGCGCCTCCCGTCGGGCCGGCTCTCGGACAGCACAGCGTAAATATTATGCAGTTTTGCAAAGAGTTCAATGAAAGAACCGCCAGCCAGACAGGGCTGATTATTCCNGTGGAAATCACGGTTTACGCGGATCGTTCGTATACCTTTATTTGTAAGACGCCGCCGGCTTCCGTCCTGCTGAAAAAAGCNGCCGGTATCGAAACCGCGTCAGGAGAACCCAATCGCGTTAAGGTTGCGAAAGTACCGCGGGACAGAGTCAGGGAAATCGCAGAGACTAAGATGGAAGATCTGAACGCCGCTTCCCTTGAAGCCGCCATACGTATGGTGGAAGGTACTGCCCGCAGTATGGGCATAAGCGTCGAGGACTAACGCGTATTGCGGAATGATAAGGAAGTGATCAAATGCCAAAACACGGCAAGCGTTATAGCGACGCGATGAAAAAAATTGACAAAGACACCCTGTACGATCCGGACGACGCGATTCGTCTGGTGAAGGAAATTGCGAATGCCAAATTTGATGAAACCATTGATCTGGCGTATCGCTTGGGTATTGATCCAAGGCATGCCGATCAGCAGGTCAGAGGGGCCGTTGTGTTACCGCATGGCACGGGAAAAAGCCAATCTGTTCTTGTTTTCGCCAAAGGAGATAAGGCGCGTGAGGCGGAAGAAGCCGGCGCGGATTATGTAGGCGCAGAGGAATTGGTGGAGAAGATCCAGGGCGGCTGGTTTGACTTTGACGTCGCTATCGCGACGCCGGATATGATGGGGCAGGTGGGGAAACTGGGCAAACTGCTTGGNCCCAAAGGCCTGATGCCAAACCCGAAAGTGGGTACGGTGACCATGGACGTCGCGAAAGCCATCTCGGATGTCAAAGCGGGGAAAGTGGAGTACAGGGTAGAAAAAACCGGGATTATCCATGTCGTGATCGGAAAAGCTTCCTTTGAGCATGAGCAATTGATGGAAAACTTCAGAACCATGAGCGATACCATCAACAGAGCAAAGCCTCCGGGCGCGAAAGGGCAGTACATCAGGAGCGTCGCCATCTCGTCATCCATGGGCCCCGCGGTGCGGATAAGCCCGTTGAAAGTTGTATGAGCGACTGCCCATAGTAATAACAGGTCACCAGTACTCCTACTGTAGACAGCAGGCGTTGCGCAAACCCCGCTTCGGGGACGCGACATAATTGGCGGACAGCCGGCCGGCCGAGGTGGGTATCAGAACGAATGAATAAGCAGACATGCCGGACGGAGATAATGACAATCCGGCGATGCCGGGCCGGATTAATACCGGCTGCGACAGAACCTGCTGAAGCATAAAATCTGAACCCTCCGTATGTCTGCGGAGGGTTTTGTCACAGACCCGATTCATGGTGAGGAATAGAGAAGGAAAGGAGGGGAAGAATTTTGGGAAGTCGCGGAGAAAAAGAGCAATTTGTAGAAGAGATTAAGGAAAAGTTGGGACAGGCAAAATCTGTTATCCTGGCCGATTACACCGGCATAACCGTAAAGGAATTTACCGGGCTTCGCGCGCAACTCAGAAAGGANGGCGTCGAGCTGCAGGTCATGAAGAATACGCTGGGNAAAATCGCTACCGAGCAATTTGGCGTTGAAGACGTCGCCCAATACCTGACCGGCCCTACAATCTGGGCTTTCAGCATGAAGGATCCCGCTATCGGCCCAAAGATACTGAAAGCGTTTGCCCGAACAAATCCAAGGATGGTGCTGAAAGGCGGCATTTTGGAAAAGAAAGGCTTTGGACAGGCAATGGCGGAAGACTTAGCGGATCTGCCATCCAGAGAAGTACTTCTTGCTCAGGTCGCCGGGATGCTGCAGGCGCCGATGGCCGGCCTTGCACGGGTTATGCAGGGACCGATCAGCAAGCTGGGCTATGCATTGGAAGACTATCGCAAAATCCGGGAGGAATCCGCTTAACCGGGCGTTTGGCGAAAAGCGAAGGCTTCCCGGCAAATAACACTGCTGCGCCTCTTGTGATTGCGGGTGCGGCGATCTTAAGAATTGAGGAGGAGATCCCATGTCAAAAACCAGTGAAGTGTTGGAAATCGTAAAAGGGTTAACAGTTTTGGAGCTGAATGACCTGATTAAGGCTTTTGAAGAAGAATTCGGCGTATCCGCCGCCGCTCCCGTAGCAATGGCCGTCGCCCCTGTAGCCGGCGCCGGAGCCGATGCGGAAGCCGCAGAAGAACAGTTCGAATTCGACGTTATCCTGCTTGCCCCGGGCGAGAAGAAGATTAACGTGATTAAAGTTGTGCGCGAGATCACAGGCCTGGGGCTCAAGGAAGCGAAGGACCTGGTCGACGGCGCGCCCAAACCCGTCAAAGAAAAGGTCGCTAAAGACGAGGCCGATTCGGTGAGGGCGAAGCTGGAAGAAGCCGGCGCCAATGTCGAAGTGAAATAAGCCGGAGGCTGAACAAACCACTGGCGGAAAGCGTTGCTGATATGCCGCTCCCGGAGTCCTTGACCCGCGGAGCGTTTTCTATTGCGCGTTACGTTACGCTGACGCCGCTCAAACGGCGCTTTGAAAATACGCCCAACCAGTATGGACAGTATAGAAAAAGTGCTGCCGCGCGAAATAATGCTTGTCAAATCAATGAAATATCAATATTATAGTGTTATGTCATGTTATTTATACCAATCGACCACGGAATCAGGCGCTATACAGCAAGTGTCACAGCCGCGCTGCACCGGGCTTCTGTCTCCATATCAGTAAGGAGGAGCAACATTGGGTTGGCTGAAAGGGCTCGACCGGAAGATATTTAGTTTTACTCTTCGCTTTTCTCAGGAAAGCTTTACACATAAAGGCATGCGCCTGATCAGTCGCAGCGGCGACTGGGGCGTTGTTTGGCTATGCACGTGTCTTGTGATGCTCATTTGGCCGCAAAACCGCCGAACGATAGAGCTCTGCATGATTGCGCTGCTCATTACTACTGTTCTGGGAGAGGGCATATTGAAGCGCGTTTTTCGCAGGCCGAGGCCTTATGTTACGCACGGTCCTGTAACGCTTTCCATACCTATACCGAACAGCTTTTCGTTTCCTTCCGGCCATACGGCGTCTTCTATCGCCTGCGCCAGAATCCTGGCGTCGTTACATCCATGGGCGGCATGGGCTGCCTTTGGCTATGCGGGGCTGATGGGCATTTCGCGGGTATATTTAAAAGCCCACTATGTTTCAGATGTACTCGCTGGCGGGCTGATTGGCTTGGCCTGCGCAGAAGCTGTCCGCTGGTTTTTTCGCTGACGCGATCTAAGATGAGCTGCGCGATACAGTTTAGTGCCGGCGCCACCATAGCCGGCCTTGAACTGTAAGGTTTGCGTGCCTGTTAACGAATTGTTCACAATTTCCTGATTGACAGGGATTCCGTTATGTGTTTATAATATTTAATGCGCCTCTTTGAGACGCGGCGACAAAGCATATGAGAATTCTACAGGATGGTGAATCATTCCATTCTTAATAAACAAAAAATAGATGTACACCCGGCTTCAGGCAAGGTTCGCGTACCTTGCTATTATGCTATGTGCATAAAAACGGAATTATCGCTATTATCCAAGACATAACCAGGGTATAGGGATGGCGCGTGTACGCTTGTAAATAGAATTTGATGCGAGGTGAATCATTGATGGGGCAGATTGAGGAAACAATGCTGCGTGAACGAAAAAGTTTTGCCCGAATCAAGGAAGTCCTGGAGATGCCGAACCTGATAGAGGTTCAGCAGGATTCCTACAACTGGTTTCTGGAAGTAGGCATTCGTGAAATGTTTCAGGATATTTCGCCGATCCAGGATTTCACGGGGAATCTGGTCTTGGAGTTTATCGACTATAATTTGGGAGAACCCAAATGGCAAGTAGCGGAATGTAAGGAACGCGACGCTACCTATGCCGCTGCGCTAAGAGTGAAAGTCCGGCTTATTAATAAGGAAACCGGAGAAGTAAAGGAACAGGAAGTCTTTATGGGGGATTTTCCCCTGATGACAGAAAAGGGAACATTTATTATCAACGGTGCGGAGCGGGTGATTGTCAGTCAGTTGGTCCGGTCCCCCGGGGTATACTATGACGAAGCAATGGATCCCAGCGGGAAGAAGCTTTTCAGCGCTACGGTGATCCCAAACAGAGGCGCCTGGCTTGAGCTGGAGACGGATATCAACGACGCGATCCATGTCCGCGTGGACAGGACGCGCAGGTTGCCGGTCACCGTGCTGCTTCGCGCGCTGGGATATGGCTCGAACAGTCAAATCAAAGGGCTATTTGGCGATGACGAGCGGATTTTACTGACGCTGGAAAGAGATCATACGGAAAACGAAGAAGACGCGCTCATTGAAATCTATAAACGTCTCCGTCCGGGCGAACCTCCTACGGTGGAGAGCACGCGCTCGCTGCTGAATACCCTGTTCTTTGATCCGAAGCGCTATGACCTGGCCCATGTAGGCCGGTATAAGCTCAACCAAAAGCTGAAAATGGATATCTCCGATAAAATCCGCTGCCTCACAAAAGAGGATATCGTGGAGTCTATCCGTTATCTGATCCATCTGATGAATGGCGAAGGCAAAACCGACGATATCGACCATTTGGGCAATCGCCGGATGCGCGCCGTGGGGGAATTGCTGCAAAACCAGTTCCGTATCGGCTTGTCCCGTATGGAAAGGGTAGTTCGGGAAAGAATGACGATCCAGGATGTGGAGGTCATCGCCCCTCAGGCATTGATTAATATTCGCCCGGTCGTCGCCGCTATTAAAGAGTTTTTTGGTTCAAGCCAATTGTCGCAATTTATGGATCAGACGAATCCTTTATCTGAGCTGACCCATAAGCGCCGCCTTTCCGCCCTTGGTCCCGGAGGCTTATCCAGGGAAAGGGCCGGGTTTGAAGTCCGCGACGTCCATCATTCCCATTATGGCCGGATGTGTCCGATAGAGACTCCCGAAGGGCCGAATATCGGCCTCATCGGATCGCTCAGCACCTACGCCCGCGTCAATGAATATGGCTTTATTGAGACCCCTTATCGCCTGGTGGACAGAGAATCGCACAAGGTAACCGAAACGATCCACTATCTGGACGCTACGGAAGAGGACGAATATGTGATTGCCCAAGCGAATATGGAATTGGATGACGAGGGGTATTTCCTTTCGAACAGGATACAGGCGCGTTTCGGCAGCGAAATTATGATTGTAACACCGGAAAGGGTGGAGTACATGGATGTTTCGCCAAAGCAATTGGTATCGATTGCTACGGCGATGATTCCGTTTCTGGAGCATGACGACGCGAACCGCGCGTTAATGGGCGCTAACATGCAGCGTCAGGCAGTGCCGCTGCTGCGGACAGAGGCGCCTTATGTGGGGACCGGAGAGGAGAAAAAGGCAGCCAGGGATTCCGGGGTTACGATCATTACGAAATCATCCGGAACGATTGCCCGGGTGACGGCGGATGAGATCCGCGTCGAAGACGATGCGGGAGAAGCTATACGCTATAGACTGACAAAATTCTCCCGCTCCAATCAAGGCACATGCATCAATCAGAAACCGATCGTCAAGAAAGGGCAAAGNGTGAGCGCCGGGGAGATTATCGCCGACGGGCCTTCGACAGATCACGGTGAACTGGCGCTTGGCCGCAATATTCTGGTGGCGATGATGACCTGGGAAGGCTACAATTACGAGGACGCCATGCTCATCAGCCAAAAACTGGTTAAGGAAGACTTCTTTACTTCCATTCATATCGAAGAATATGAATGCGATTCGCGGGATACCAAACTCGGCGCCGAAGAAATTACCAGAGATATTCCCAATGTATCTGACGACGTATTGAAAGATCTGGATGACCGGGGCATTATCCGCATTGGCGCCGAAGTGAGGCCGGGAGATATACTGGTTGGCAAAGTCACGCCGAAAGGCGAAACGGAACTGACAGCAGAAGAAAGGCTTCTGCGCGCTATATTTGGCGAGAAAGCCAGGGAAGTCAGAGATACTTCCCTTCGGGTGCCGCACGGGGAAGCGGGGAAAATCGTTGATGTGAAGGTCTTTACCAGGGAAAACGGCGACGAGCTGTCTCCGGGCGTCAATCAAGTGGTGCGGGTTTATATCGCACAGAAACGCAAGATTTCACAGGGGGACAAAATGGCTGGGCGTCATGGCAATAAAGGCGTGATATCCAGGATCCTTCCGGAAGAGGATATGCCTTTCCTGCCTGACGGGACGCCTGTGGAAATTGTACTCAATCCTCTGGGCGTGCCTTCCCGCATGAATATCGGCCAGACCCTGGAAACCCATTTAGGCTGGGCTGCCCAGGCTTTAGGCTATTCGTTCGCTACGCCTGTGTTTGACGGCGCTACCGAGGAGAATATCCTCGAGGAATTGGATAAAGCCGGCAGGCCGAAAAACGGAAAGACGGTTCTTTACGACGGGAGGACGGGAGAGCCTTTCGATAATGAGATTACCGTGGGCATTATGTACATCATGAAACTTGCCCACTTGGTGGATGACAAAATCCACGCCCGCTCAACCGGACCCTATTCGCTGGTGACGCAGCAGCCTCTCGGCGGTAAGGCGCAGTTTGGCGGTCAGCGTTTCGGGGAAATGGAAGTCTGGGCTTTGGAAGCTTATGGCGCCGCCTATACGCTTCAAGAAATTCTGACGGTGAAGTCTGACGACGTGGTAGGCCGGGTGAAAACTTACGAAGCTATCGTTAAAGGAGAAAACGTTCCGGAGCCGGGCGTACCGGAGTCCTTTAAGGTACTGATCAAAGAATTGCAGAGCCTGTGCCTGGACGTCAAGGTGCTATCGGAATATAACGAAGAAATTGAGATAAAGGAATTGGAGGACGATATCGCTGAATCCGCCAGAGAGTTTGGTTTGGATCAGGCTGTTTCGGAGAGGCGGGCGACGGATTCCCGCACTTTGGATGAAAACAGTTTTGATAGGGAAGACATGGAGAATGACGATGCGGACAACGTCTATTTTGCCGATCAGATTGTGACTTTTGACACAGGACAGGAAGATACGGAGGACGCGGAGGACGCGGAGGACGCGGAGGACACAGAGGACACAGAGGACACAGAGGACACAGAGGAAGTGGAAGAGGGCTATGAACCGGAAAGCTTGAGCATAGCGGAAGACGATCTGGAAGACGATCTTGAAGACAATCTGGAAGACGATCTGGAAGACAATCTGGAGGAGGAAGACTTTGGCGATGCGGAGGAAGATTTGCGGCAGGAAGTTTTTACCGTGTCCGCGGATGATCCGGAGGCGGCGGTATTCGATGAAGATCCTGAAAAGCCCCTCGATACGATACTTGATGATTGAGATGGCAGATGAATTATTAACCATGGAAGGAGCGGGGTTGATCGATGTTAGATGTAAACAACTTTGACAGGATGCGTATCGGTTTGGCTTCTCCGGAGCAGATGCTGGACTGGTCCAGCGGAGAAGTTAAGAAACCGGAGACCATCAATTACCGCACACTGAAACCGGAACGTGACGGATTATTCTGCGAGCGTATTTTTGGGCCTACGAAGGACTGGGAGTGCCATTGCGGTAAATATAAACGGGTTCGCTATAAAGGAATTATTTGTGACCGCTGTGGTGTGGAAGTAACCAAAGCGAAAGTACGCCGCGAACGGCTTGGACACATCGAGCTGGCGGCTTCCTGTTCCCATATTTGGTATTTTAAGGGCATTCCCAGCAGAATGGGCCTTATATTGGATATTTCTCCCCGCCTTCTGGAAAAGGTGTTATATTTTGTGTCCTATATCGTGACGGATCCCGGCGATACGCCCTTGATGAAGAAACAGCTTTTGACAGAAACGGAGTATCGGGAGTATAAGGAACGTTTTGGCGGTCGTTTTGAAGCCGGTATGGGCGCGGAAGCCATTAAAGTCCTGCTGGAAGAAATGGATCTGGACGAAATGGCCTATGAACTGCGGCAGGAACTGCGGGAGACTTCCGGGCAAAGGAAGATCCGGGCGATCAGGCGTCTGGAAGTCGTGGAAGCATTTAAAAACTCCGGCAACCGGCCTGAGTGGATGATCATGGATATCGTGCCTGTGATTCCGCCCGAACTGCGCCCGATGGTGCAACTGGACGGCGGGCGGTTTGCCACGTCAGACCTGAACGATCTTTATCGAAGAGTGATCAATAGAAATAACCGGCTAAAAAGGCTGTTGGATTTGGGCGCGCCGGATATTATCGTTCGCAATGAGAAGAGAATGCTTCAGGAAGCGGTAGACGCTTTGATCGATAACGGCAGGAGGGGACGCCCGGTCACCGGCAGCGGTAACCGTCCGCTGAAATCCCTGAGCGATATGCTGAAGGGAAAGCAAGGCCGNTTCCGCCAAAACCTGCTNGGCAAGCGGGTGGATTATTCCGGACGTTCCGTAATCGTCGTCGGCCCTGAATTGAAGATGCACCAATGCGGTCTGCCGAGGGAAATGGCCTTAGAGCTTTTTAAACCTTTCGTAATGAAAAAACTGGTCAATGAGGGCCACGCACATAATATTAAGAGCGCCAAACGGATGGTGGAGCGGGTGCGGGAAGAAGTCTGGAAGGTACTCGAAGAGGTCATCCANGACCACCCCGTACTGTTAAACCGCGCNCCGACTTTGCATCGTCTGGGCATTCAGGCCTTTGAACCCGTGCTGGTGGAAGGACGGGCGCTGCAGCTCCATCCCCTGGTTTGCACGGCGTATAACGCTGACTTTGACGGCGATCAGATGGCCGTCCATGTACCCTTATCCGCGGAAGCGCAGGCGGAAGCCCGTCTGCTTATGCTGGCGGCAAACAACATCCTGAACCCCAAGGACGGGAAGCCTGTCTGTACCCCAACGCAGGATATGGTGATGGGCTCCTATTATCTGACGGGGGAGAAGATCAATCCTGAGCGGGGCGACCGGATACCGGTGTATAAGGACAGGGACGAGGCGATCTATGCTTACGAGCAGGACGCGGTGAATCTTCAGGAGCCTGTCCGGGTACGTATGGAAGGCGGACAGGTGCAAACGACAGTCGGGCGTCTGATTTTTAACCAGGTCATTCCGGATGAATTAGGCTTTTTTAACCAGGTTGTGGGAAAAAAGGAATTGGGCAAGATCGTCGCTAAATGTTTTCAGTTATTGGGCAATGCCAGAACTGCCGAAATGCTGGACGGCATCAAGAAGCAGGGCTTCGACTACTCGACAAAAGCCGGCATCACAATCGGCGTATCCGATATAATGATACCGGAAAAGAAAACGGTAATACTGAGGGCTGCCGAGGAGAAGGTCGAGCAGACACAAAATCAATACCGCAGAGGCTTAATTACGGAAGAGGAGCGGTATAATCTGGTTATCGAGATTTGGAATCAGTCTACCGAAGAGGTAAAAGANGCGCTTCTCGAAACAATGGATGCTTTCAATCCTGTCTATATGATGGCGAATTCGGGCGCCAGGGGGAATATCCCTCAGATAAGGCAATTGGCCGGTATGCGCGGCCTGATGGCGGACCCCACCGGAAAAACCATAGAGGTCCCCATTAAGTCCAACTTCCGGGAGGGGCTAACGGTGCTGGAGTATTTTACTTCTACACACGGCGCCAGAAAAGGCCTCGCGGATACNGCGCTGCGAACGGCTGACTCAGGTTATCTGACCAGGCGGCTGGTAGACGTGGCCCAGGATGTGATCGTCAGGGAGGACGACTGCGGCACCGGCATGGGGATTTGGGTCGATGATATCAAAGACGGCAAGGAATCTATCGAGCCCTTGCTTGAGCGCCTGGTTGGCCGCTTTACGATGGAAAACGTCGTGCATCCGGAAACCGGCGAAGTCATCGTGGAAGCCAATACAGAGATTATGGAAGAGCAGGCGGAAGCCATCGTGGAAGCCGGCATACAACAGGTTTACATCCGTTCTGTGCTGACCTGTCATTCCCGCTACGGCGTCTGCCGCCGTTGTTATGGCAGAAATCTGGCTACAGGGCAGCATGTGGAGATCGGAGAAGCGGTGGGGATTATCGCCGCGCAATCCATCGGAGAACCCGGTACCCAATTGACCATGCGCACCTTCCATACCGGCGGCGTGGCAGGCGACGATATTACGTCCGGTCTGCCGCGCGTAGAAGAACTGTTTGAAGCCAGGAAACCCAGAGGGCAGGCTGTGATCACGGAGAATGAAGGAACAATCCATATTACCGAAGTGCGGGGACGCAGGGAAGTGGAAGTCCTTGCGGATGACGGAGAAAAGGAAATCTATCCTATCCCGTATACATCCAGGCTTAAAGTTGGCGAAGGAGAGATAGTTGACGCCGGGCAGGAATTAACGGAAGGCTCTATCAATCCCCATGACCTCCTGAAGATAAAGGGGATGAAAGGGGTTCAGTTGTATTTGCTGCGGGAGGTACAGAAAGTCTACCGCTTCCAGGGCGTGGATATCAACGACAAGCATATTGAGGTAATGATCCGCCAGATGCTTCGGAAGGTAAAAGTAGAAGAAGCCGGCGATACGGAGTTGTTGCCGGGCGGTATCATTGACGTCTTTGAGTTTGAAGAAGAAAACAGGCGGGCACAGGAGTGGGGCGGTGAAGAAGCCGTAGCGAAACCTGTGCTGCTGGGGATCACCAAGGCCTCGTTGGCTACGGACTCGTTCCTTTCCGCGGCATCGTTCCAGGAAACCACCAGGGTTCTGACGGAAGCCGCAATTAAAGGCAAGATGGATCCGCTGCTTGGCCTCAAGGAGAATGTGATCATAGGCAAGTTGATACCGGCCGGTACAGGGATGTCCCGCTATAGGGATATTCAGATCCATTCGGAAGGCGCGCCTTACGAAGACTATCATTCGACTGCGTACATGCAGGATATGTACCGGGATATGGAAGACGACGAATTTGCNGATTTTGGTTTTGGAGACGCGGATGAANCAGAGGACTTCTCCGGGCTTGACGATGAANTGCCGGATGAAGACGATATGCCGAAAGTGTTGGATATCCTGGAAGAAGCAGAGTATGCGGATGAGGAAGAGTATC
Source organism: Clostridiales bacterium (assembly GCA_009776595.1). Lineage (GTDB taxonomy): Bacteria > Bacillota > Peptococcia > DRI-13 > UBA5745 > WRMS01. Next base: position 2,707 of record WRNN01000004.1, on the reverse strand, counting down.
CGGATGAGGAAGAGGATTTTGCCGATACAGATCCGATCCTGGCGGTGCTGGACAAACGGGGAGGCCTCCGCACGCTGGAGGATGAGATAGACGATCCGGAAGAGCTTGAGGGTGAAGAACCGGAGAAGCTTGACGAAGCNGAGGAGGATNTGGACGACCTGGAGGAGATGGANGANCCGGAAGACTTGGACAGCCTTGAAGAATTGCCCGAACTGGAAGATCTTGAAGACTTGGATGAACTCAATGATTTGCGTCCTCTGGACGAACTGAACGACTTCGAGGATTTGGATTAATGGCTATTGACATATACCGGCGTGTAATGATAAAATTCTTTGGTAACTTTCAAGAATAATCCACAACAGGATATGATGCAGGAAGGAGGAAAAGAGATGCCAACTATAAACCAGATGGTAAAACAGGGCCGGGAAGCGGTCATCAAAAAGCCAAAAGCGCCGCAATTAAGAAGTTGTCCGCAGAAGCGGGGCGTCTGTACCCGCGTGTATACTACTACGCCAAAGAAGCCGAACTCCGCTTTGCGGAAGGTTGCCCGTGTCCGTCTGTCCCATGGTTTTGAAGTGACTACCTATATTCCGGGTATCGGGCACAATCTGCAGGAACACTCCGTCGTATTGGTTCGAGGCGGCAGGGTGCGCGACCTTCCGGGCGTACGGTATCACATTATCCGAGGCGCTCTGGACACCGCCGGCGTATCCAGCAGGAACCAGGGCAGATCAAAATACGGCGCGAAGAGGCCCAAATCCGGTACAGCCAGAGTATAGCCTGGCAAGCCTGCGCCCGGGTTGCGCCCTAAGATAAGCTGCACCCATAGAACGAAGATCCGCTCGATGGGCGGCAGTTCGGGTCTGCATCTGCGTTGTCACGGAGAAACCGGGCGATCGCTGAGAAGTTGAAATGCCGAGGAGGAAAACGATATGTCCAGAAAAGGAGCGGCTCCCAAAAGGGAAGTATTGCCGGATCCGATTTACCAGTCAATGCTGGTAACCAAGCTGATTAACAAAATTATGTACGACGGCAAAAGGGGCGCCGCAGAGAAGGCACTGTACAGTGCGTTAACCTCTGTTGAATCCAAGACCGGCAAAAATGGTTTGGAAGTATTAGAGACGGCCTTAAAAAACATCATGCCGACTCTGGAGGTTAAGGCGCGCCGCGTGGGCGGCGCGAACTATCAAGTGCCGATAGAAGTCAGAGCCGACCGGAGAGAGACGCTGGGTATCCGCTGGTTGGTGACGAACGCGCGCAGGCGCGGCGAGAAGAATATGGAAGGCCGCCTCGCGGGCGAAATCATGGATGCGGCCAACAATACGGGAGCGGCTGTCAAGAGAAAAGAAGACACGCATAAAATGGCTGAAGCAAACAGGGCTTTTGCGCATTATCGCTGGTGATAGAGGAAACCCGTTAAAGAATCTATACATCGGGTTTCCTATAGCGGCGCATCTGGATGCGCCCCGCGAACGTAGGGAGCGGAGGGATGAGCGGCGTGCACGCGAATCCTGACAGGGCTCACCTGTCTAACCCGCTCTAGAGGCGCAATATCAGAGCGGCTAAGTCATGCATGGACTCATCTAAAGCTCAGCTAGATCGAGAATATCTGAGCAAAGATTCGTTCTATGGGGCAGCGCCCCATATAGAATGATTATCAGGATTTAGATAGAGAGGGATACAGCCTTGAGCCGGGAATTTCCGCTTGAAAAAATAAGAAATATTGGAATCATGGCGCATATCGACGCCGGCAAAACGACTACCACAGAGCGGATTCTGTTTTATTCCGGCAGAATCCATCGCATGGGAGAGGTTCATGACGGCGCCGCTACGATGGACTTTACGATCCAGGAACAGGAAAGAGGGATAACGATAACCTCCGCCGCGACAACATGTCAATGGGGCGATTATCGGATCAATATAATAGACACGCCTGGACACGTTGACTTCACGGTAGAGGTGGAACGCTCGCTTCGCGTGCTGGATGGCGCAGTGGCTGTGTTTTGCGCAGTCGGAGCTGTACAGCCCCAGTCCGAAACGGTATGGCGGCAAGCCGACAAGTACCGTGTTCCCCGCATTGCCTATATCAACAAAATGGATAGGGTGGGCGCAGACTTTTTTCGGGTCATTGAAATGATGCGGGAACGGCTGAAGACAAAGGCGATACCCATCCAGTTGCCGATAGGTTCGGAGGCGGACTTTAGGGGTATCGTTGATCTGGTCAGAATGCAAGCGGAGATTTACACGGATGATGCGGGCAAAGATTTCGAAATCGCTGAAATCCCGGCGGATATGCTGGAACAGGCGAATGCGTATCGGGACGTGCTCATCGAAGCCGTAGCGGAAGAAGACGACGCGCTCGCCGAGAAATATCTGGAAGGCGACGAGATCACGGAAGAGGAATTAATCCGGGGGATACGGCTCGCCACGATTCATGTGAAAATCACGCCGGTGGTATGCGGTTCCTCGTTTAAGAACAAAGGGGTTCAACCAATGCTGGACGCGGTTGTCGATTATTTACCCTCGCCCCTGGATATACCGCCTGTGGGCGGAATCGATCCGGACTCTTACGATGAAGCAGAGAGGAAGCCGGATGACGAGGAGCCTGCCGCAGCGCTGGTATTTAAAATTACGACGGATACCCATGTGGGAAAACTGTCCTATTTTCGGCTCTATTCCGGCGTCATGAAAACCGGTTCTACGATCT
>WRNN01000003.1 GCA_009776595.1 Clostridiales bacterium | reverse complement strand
CTTAGCCGGCGGCAACAAGGGCGCAGCCGATGGCGCCGCCGTATACGGCGTCTTCCGGGATGATGAAGTTCAGGCCGGAGCGCGCCTTCAGCCCCTCGACTACCGCCTTATTACGGGATACGCCGCCCAGCAGGACGGTCGTGTCCTTCGCGGGCGCCTCCTTTTCCCGCAGGATGGAATTGAGCCTGACGATCACCGACTGGATCACAGCGCCCATGACCTGGTCCTTCGGCGTGCCGTTGTTGAGTTCCTCAAAGGAATCCAGCTCCGCGAATACCGGGCAGCCGTCGTTCACGATGGTCCCTTTATTCGCATTTGCTTCAAATTGGCTGATTTCGTCAAGCGTATAACCCAGCCTGTGGGAGACGACGTCCAGGGCGAGGCCGAGACCGGCCATGCATTTTTGATTGAGGACTGTTTCTTTTATCTTGTCTCCATCCAAGGTAACCACATGGGTCTTGTCCGCGCCGATATCCACCACATTGGTGGCGTCTTTGAAGAAGAATCTCGCCGCCTTCGCCTCGGCGATGGCGTCCGTAATGTAGTCGGCGGCAAACTTGACGCTAAATTTGCCTATCCCTGTGGCGGCTACTTTCTCAATTTCACCCTCTTGCATACCTGCCGCGTCCAGCGCCGCTTTATACAGCTTATTGATATTCTCTTCGCGCCCGATACAGCCGGCTTCGCCCGCGGCTTTCGCCACGACTTGACCGTCGCGCATGACGGCGACTTTGATCATATCAAATCCTACATCTATTCCTGCCGTTTTCATAACCGTTCCCCCCATCAACTGATCTTTTGCAGGCCCTGGCACTCCATCCACTCGTCGATCTGGTCCAGGAAACGCTTCTCATCCAGATCCGTGCGATCGCCCGGCTGAGAGCCTTCATAATGGAGAACCCTGACGCCCATCTTGCTGAGCCGGAGCCCCTGCTCTTTCCTTGTCAGCGTACAGCCGACGCCGCCCCGCCATAAGGCCAGAATCGCGCCCTGCACGCCAAAGCCTTCCGCGAAATCGGTTATCTCATTTTTCCGGAAATACTCGTCGTCCTTGAAACGATGTCCCCGCGCTTCCGTCAGCACATAACGAACCGCATCCTCGCGGGTCTTCACGTTTTCTACGCTCTTTTCCGGCTCGCGGATTACCCGGCGCTCAAACTCCTTCGTCTCCCTGTTCCAGGAGACGGAACCCGCCATCATCTGGCTGTACTGGGAGCCGATGCATACGGCGCCATAGTGTTCCAGATAACGCATATACTTGAGAAAATGCCAGGGGGAGGGATGGGCTTCCATATAACGGTAGCGCTCGTTGCCCACCGCCGCGATCTGGTGATCCGCGCGCCATTGTATCTCGTCGATCAGCGCCTGCCAGAAGTCGCCCAATACTTCGGGCGGAAGCCTTGTCAGCCCGCCCAGCGTATAGAAAGAATACAGGTCTTTCTGGCTCAGCGGGGAAGGGGTCTTGGTCATCAGATTCATAATCCGTATACCGTGGTCGCTGCGCTCCCGCTCGGTTTTGATATCGTTAATGAAGCTTTCATCATCAAATTCCGTATCAAAGATACGCTCAATGTCGGCGATAATCTTCAGCGTACACCAGACCCGCGTCTCGATGAGTTCCTTATCCCGCGCGGATCGTCTTCTCCGAGATAGATAGGCCAATCGCCGCCCCAGCGGGGTATCGGGGAAAGATCCATGCACTGCTGGCCCCGTTTCGTGTGCTGATCACAGGGATCGGTAAAGGGCACGCTTAAATCCCGGTAAGGAAATACGCTTCCATCCTGTTGGTAGCCGAGAAATTGGGCGCCCCAGCAATTTTGCACATAGCCGCATATCTCGCGGCCCCATCCGCGCACCTCCGAAGCAAGGCGGGATTTCCGGGAGAATTCGTCGCTGGTGCTAGCCATCATCGCCCCCACCGGATTGTCCTCGATAATATTTAAATTGGAGAAATAGTCTCTCCAGCTTACATCCCCTGTATTCCCATGGGCGAGCAGGAGCTTCGTGTCGGCGGCGGAGTCGTCGATGGACTGCTGCCAATAGGCCCGCAGCGCCTTTGCCCTGTCCCAAATCTCAAGGGGCTTGGTTTCCCATAATTGATTTGTACTCACTTTCTAACCTCCATTCCCAGATCCTCAGCAAAATCCTGCCCGTCAACTCCAACCGTTGGCCCTGGTCATGCCCTGCTTCACGACATTGATCAGGGCTTCGACGCCCAGCCTGGTTTCCTCATAGGGCAGCGTCGTATCCCGTTCAAAGGTATGGTAGGGGATCTTTCGCTCCTGTAGAAGCTTCCACACCGAATACATGTCTGTGCCATGGGGATGGCAATAAATCTGCTTTGCGATGATGGCGGCGTCTACCTGGAAATCCTCGGAAAGCCGGAATATCTGCTCGGGCCTGCGGCGCCATACATTATCCTTCAGCGCGGAGTGGGGTTTACCCAGGTATCGCAGCCCGATCGCCATCAGTCTGTCTTTCAAGGGGACGACTTCATTCCAGATATAGCCGCTGCCGTTATCCAGCTCGTCGATCACCACATTGCCGCCCACTCCCTCGATGAGCTTCTCCAGCTCCGCGTCGTGGGTTTCGCTTCCGATCAGGATAAAGCGCACCCGATCTTCCCCCGGCGTCCTGTCTTCCAGCTCGGGGAGCAGCTCTTCCAGCATCTTGTTCGCCTCGGCTTTGTCCATCACCTGGTTGGCCAGCATGATTTCCATGGCTTCGGAGCCAAGAATGACGGGATTGTTGAATCTGCGCAATTCATACAAACGCCGGAGAAGGCGCCTGTTGGTGTTATAGATTTCGATCGCCTTATCCAGGTCGGCGTCCGTGATCGTCTTGCCCGTCCATTCCTCAAATTTCTTCTTGATGACCGACAGCTCGGAACGCAGGACGTCCTTGGACCGGTTCCCGTCGGGATAGTCCGGCGTAAACAGATAGTGGCTCCAGAGATTCGGAAACACCTGCATCGTCACGTCGAACGCGTTATACCACCACTGGCAGCTTTCCAGGCACACCAGACCGTCTATATAGTCATAATGTCCCAGATTGAATTGATTGAACATATCCCGGGTGACGTAACAGTTGCCGTACATCAGGCGATCCGTCGTATCGTCCGGGAAGTGTTTGGCGAGGATCCTGACGGGCAGAATGCCCGCCGCGTAGGCGACCTCTTCCGGGAAATAGGTACAATAGTAGCCAAGGACCTTTCCGCCGCTGCGTTTCTTCCAGTCTCTGGCGTATTCATGCCGATTTTCGAATATGCTCGAAAATTTGTTCATGTAGGCTTCCCTCCTTCAGTTTGTTCACTCGGATGAGCTGCCGCTCCGCTTATTGTAGCAGCGCCGCGCCGATGGCGCCGGCCAGCATGGGATCATATTTCGGCGTCGCCGCCGTGATATTGAGCTCCCTCTCAATCCGCTTTGTGATTCCGGGGTTTTTCGCGAGGCCGCCCGTAAATCCGACTTTTTCCTCAAGCTTGATATCGCCGATATCCAGCGGCGCTATCTTTCCAATCGTGCTGAGGGCCCGCCAGGCGATCGTGAAAAGGTAGGAAGCCAGGATCTCGTTATCAGTAAAGTCTTTTTCCCTGTAGCCGGGACGCAGGAGCCCCACGGCTTCGGGATTGGCGAAGTTGTAGCAAGTGGTGCTGGAAGGTTCCGGATCCTTCTCCACGTCGAGGGATTTCATCCCTATCTCCGTGATCGGCACATGAAAGACGTTGCACATGACTTCTATGCTGCGGCCGAAGCCGGCGGCGCATTTATCGCTGAGCTTAAAGTCGGCGACCCTGTCCCAGCCGTACAGGCGTATCGTTTTGACGGTCTGGCCGCCCAGGTCGACGACCGTTTTCACTTCCTTGCCAAAGAGATAGCGGGCGCCTTTTCCGTGACACTGGATGTCGTCCAGCTTTTGCCCGGCGCTTTCCACATTCTTTCTGCCGAAGCCTGTCGCGGCGATCTGCGCGATATCCCCCGCCTTCATGCCGGAATCGCCAAGCGCCTGATCCAGCGCGGCTTTCGCCGCATAACCGAAATCGATCCCGCTGCGGATATTCGACCAGGCAAACAGCTCGCCGTCGCAGAGTACAGCCGCTTGGGTACTGGTCGTTCCCACATCGACGCCGGCGCTGATCTTTTTCGCCTTTCTCCAGTCGATCCCCTCAGACTGCCAGTTTGACTCCGGCCAGAGTCCATATTCATATTTCATACCATCAATCCCTCCATGATTTATACTTACTTGTCCGCCAGATCCTTATTGCAGTTGATTAATACTTTCGGATACTGGCCTGTCATATGGCAATCGAATGCCTCCGCCGCATCGTCGAGGAAGAAGGATTTCTGTGTAAAAGGTTCCAGGTCCATATAGGGGAAGATCTGCACGGTCCTGGGGAAGCTGTAGGGGGCTACGCGGGTACAGGTGAAAGTAAGCTCCCTTTGATGGAATACGTCGAAATTGTTGATGGGCATTTCATAGGTATTGTCGAACATCGAGATGTACATGAGCGTCGCCGCGTTCGCCGCGATCTGAATGGGGATCTTCGCGGCAGGGATGAAGCCGGAGGCTTCCACGACACAGTCAAAGCCTCTGCCTTCCGAAATCTTTTCGCATTCCGCAACGACGTCCTGGGTATTGGGGTCGATGACGAAATCCGCGCCAAAGCGCTTGCCGAGTTCCCGCCTGTCCGCAATGGGTTCGATTAGCGTAAGGCTCGTGGCCGCGCGCTTCTTCATCATCTGGACAATGAGCAGGCCGATGGGGCCGCCTCCCTGGATGGCGACCCTGTCGCCGATCTTGATGCCGGCTTTGTCCGTCACCCGGACAGAAATGGATACCGGTTCCAGCAGGCAGCCCGTACGGAGGGAGACGCTGTCAGGCAGCTTGTAGACCTGGTTTTCATGCCAAACGACATATTCGGACATGCCCGGGGCGTTGCGCCTTCTCGGTGAACGGCAGTATTGCTGCAAACCGGTGCGGCAATAATAGCAGGTTCCGCAGTACTCGATGAAGTTCCCGGCGACCCTGTCCCCGACTTTCAGTCCGGTTACATCGGCGTCAGGCCCCAGTTCGGTGATAATGCCCGACAGTTCGTGGCCCATGCCAAAGGGGGCGGGCCGGCCGAATATGCCTTCGATGCTGTGGGGATCCGATCCGCATATGGAACAATACGCAACCTTGATCTTTACATCCGATCGGCCTGTGATCTGCGGTTCCGGAACGTCCAGCACTTCAATTTTGCCTTTCTTTTCCGGGTCTTTTTCTTTGAGGCTGCCGATTTTAGTAGCTTGTACTTGCTTCAAAACAATCCCATCCTCTCTCAGGTATTTCTTATCATAAAAGTATCACCGCGTTCTACAAATGTCAATTTATTTACCCGACATCCCAACATTTACAAGAACCGTTTTTTATTATATGATTAATGATGCGACAGTTATTACACGATAAAATCATCATAAATTTAACAATAAGGAAGGGGAAGGTGTGCCATGCAATTAGACAAAGTTTGCGCCGTAGTCACAGGCGGTGGATCCGGCATGGGCAGAGCCACGGCGGAGGCCATCGTCAAAGGGGGAGGGAAAGTATGCATCGTTGATTTTGTCAAAGAACGCTGCGAAGAAGTCGCGGCGGGACTGGGAGACGCCTGTTATTATGAAGTAGCGGACGTAGCCGACCCGGCAAGGGCGGAGGAAATCGTCAAAGGCGCCGTCGCGAAGTTCGGTTATGTCAACGTCGTCGTAAACTGCGCGGGCGTCGGTTCCGCAACCCGTATCCTGCCCAGGGAAGGCGGCGTTTTCCCCATTGAGACGTTTAAACGCGTCCTGGACATCAATCTGGTCGGTACGTTTAACTATATCTGCCAGGGCGCTTTGGCGATGAGCGAAGCGCCGCCCAACGAAGACAACGAGCGGGGCGTGATTATCAATACCACGTCCCAGGCTTTCGAACTCGGTCAGATCGGGCAGGCCGCTTACAGCGCCTCCAAAGGCGGCGTGGAAAGCCTGACCCTGCCCGTCGCCCGCGAGTTGGCCCGCATAGGCGTCCGGATCAACACCATCGTACCCGGCCTTGTCACCACGAACATGGGCAGTGTGGAGATGCTGGGCAAAGCCCGCGGCGAGCGCCCCCCGCGGCCGGAAGGGCGGGAAGATTCGGCGGCGCAAGATTTTGTATTCCCGCTTCGCCGCGGTTATCCCGAAGAATTCGCCACCCTGGCGCTGGAGATCATACAAAACGGCCTTCTCAACGGCGCTTCTTTTGCTTTCGACGGCGGCATGCGCTTCCGGGCAAGATGGTAACGGACGGAAAAGGAAGGTGTATCGATGACAAGCAGCAGAGTTGTTATTACCAGTTATGCAAGGACGCCTTTTGACAGTCAGGGCGGCAAGGAATTTCAGGAGCTGACGGTTCCCGAAATGGCCGTCGTGCCGGTCAAAGCCGCGGTCGAACGTTCCCGCCTGGGTAGAAGCGACGTGGATGGCCTGGTCATGGGCAATATGAGCGCCAGCGGCCAGGCAAATAACCTGGGGCGCCATGTGGCGCTGAAAGCGGGGCTGGATTATGAGACGGCCCTGGCTTATACCGTACACAGGGTATGCGGCTCCGGTTTCACCGCCGTTTCCAACGGCATGATGGAGATCTGGTCCGGCGAAAGCACCATCATGGTCGCAGCCGGCGCGGAAATGCTGTCCCACAGGGTGATTTCCCTGCCATTATCTTACGCCTGGACCGGCATTCCCAGAGGCGGCATTATGCTGGGCGGACGGGACAGCACAGGCGGCGGCGACGCGCCTGTCGAGCTCTATGGCGAAATGTACGGGCCGGCCTTTACGGTGGAGAAGGCTGCCCGCATCCACAAAGTCGGGCGCGAGGACAGCGACCAATTCGCCTACGAAAGCCAGATGAAGATGAAGAAGGCGCAGGAAACCGGGCGCTTTGACAATGAAATCGTCCCTCTCACCGCGCCGAAGACAGGCAGAAAAGGCGTCGTCGAAATGGTCACGTATGATAAGGATCTGCATCCCAAGCCGTATACGGAACTCGAGGTCATCTCCAAACTGCCCACCGCGTTTGAGAAAGACGGCGTCATCACCGCAGCCAACGCATCCGGCAGCGTCGACGGCGCCGCCGCCCTGGTCATGATGACGGAAGAGGAAGCGAAAAAACGCGATCTCCCCCCTGTCGCCTATCTGAACGCTTTTGCCTTTGGCGGCGTAGACCCTACCTTGATGGGGACAGGGCCCGTACCGGCTATCCAGAAGCTGATGAAGAAAACCGGCATCTCTTTCGACGATATCGACGTGCTGGAAATCAATGAAGCCTTTGCCACACAGGTGCTGACCTGTATGAAAATGCTCGGCCAGTACATGGATTCCGCGCTGTATAAGCGTCTCAACCCCAACGGCGGCTCCGTCGCCATCGGCCATCCCAACGGCTGCACAGGCGTCCGCCTTACGATGTCCTGCGCCGAGGAACTGAAGCGTACAGGCAAAAAGCTCGGCGTCGTCAGCGCCTGCATCGGAGGCGGTATGGGCGTCGCAATTCTCCTGGAAAACGCGCAATTGTAACAGTATTTACAGCGTATTCAATCTGTTATATGATGATTGGTAGATAACTAAAAAGGATAGAATGACCATGAAAGGAAGGGTGAACCATGCAATTAGACAAAGTATGCGCCGTAGTTACAGGCGGGGGCTCCGGAATGGGACGCGCTACAGCAGAAGCCATCGTGAAATCAGGAGGCAAAGTCTGTATCGTTGATTTCGTCAAGGATCGCTGCGAGGAAGTCGTGGCGGAACTGGGGAGCGCGTGTTTTTATGAAGTGGCGGACGTAGCCGATCCCGCGCGTGCGGAGGAAATCGTCAAAGCCGCNGTAGCCAAATTCGGTTATGTCAACGTGGTTGTAAACTGCGCCGGCGTAGGTTCCGGAACCCGCATTCTGCCCAGGGAAGGCGGCGTTTTCCCCATCGAGACATTTAAACGCGTCCTGGACATCAATCTGGTCGGCACGTTTAACTATCTCTGCCAAGGCGCTCTTGCCATGAGCGAAGCCCCGCCCAATGAGGACGGGGAGCGGGGCGTGATCATCAACACGACCTCTCAGGCTTATAAACTCGGCCAGGTCGGCCAGGCCGCCTACAGCGCTTCCAAAGGCGGCGTGGAAGCCTTGACGCTGCCCGTAGCCCGGGAACTGGCGCGTGTCGGCGTTCGGGTTAATACGATCGTACCCGGTCTTGTGACAACGAATATGGGCAGCGTGGATATGCTGGGCAAAACGCCCCGGGAGCGTCCGCCCCGTCCGGAAGGCGCCGTGGATTCGGCGGCGCAGGATTTCATCTTCCCGCTCCGCCGCGGCTTTCCCGAAGAATTCGCCTCCCTGGCGCTGGAAATCATACGGAACGGCCTTCTCAACGGCGCTTCTTTCGCCTTTGACGGCGCCATGCGTTTCAGGGCAAGATGGTAAACCGGCGGTTATCCCTTAAGTATGCAATAAAAGGATGGTGTATCAATGTCGAAAAATAGAGTTGTGGTAACCAGCTACGCGAGGACGCCGTTTAGCAGCCAGAGCGGCAAAGAATTTCAGGAACTGCCGCTTCCGGAATTTGCCGTTATCCCCGTAAAGGCCGCGGTCGAGCGTTCGCGGCTGGGCAGAAGCGACGTGGACGCCATGGTCATGGGCAATACCTCGACCCACGGGCAGGCCTCCAACCTGGGGCGCCATGTGGCCTTGAAAGCCGGCCTGGATTATGAGACCGCGTTAGCTTACACGGTACATAGAGTCTGCGGCTCCGGCTTTACCGCAGTCACCAACAGCATGATGGAGATCTGGACCGGCGAGAGCAACGTGATGATCGCGGCCGGCGCCGAGATGCTGTCGCATTCGCAGGTTTCCCTGCCTCTGTCCTTTGCCTGGACCGGCATTCCCAGAGGGGGCATTCTGCTGGGCGGCCCGGCTTATGACGGCGACGCCTGCGCCCCCAACGAGATTTATGGCAGGATCTACGGTCCGGCGATGACCGTTGAGAAGGCGGCGCGTATCCATGGCGTGAAGCGCGAAGAAGCGGACCAGTTCGCGTATGAAAGCCAGATGAAGATGAAAAAGGCGCAGGAAAGCGGGCGTTTCGAAAACGAAATTGTCCCCATTACCGTGCCGAAGACGGGCAGAAGAGGCGTGGTCGAGATGATCGACTATGATAAGGATCTGCATCCGAAGCCCTTTACGGAAATCGACGTTATCGCAAAACTTCCTCCCGCTTTCGAGAAGGACGGCATCATCACGGCGGCAAACGCTTCCGGCAATACCGACGGCGCAGCCGCTCTCGTCATGATGACGGAAGAAGAGGCGAAGAAGCGCGAGCTCACGCCCGTTACCTATCTGAACGCCTTTGCTTACGGCGGCGTGGATCCCACCGTGATGGGCACAGGNCCTGTGCCCGCCATCACGAAACTGCTGAAGAAGACCGGATTGTCCTTTGACGATATCGACGTTCTGGAGATCAACGAAGCCTTCGCGCCCCAGGTGCTGACCTGCATGAAAATGCTGGGCCACTATATGGACTCCGCCTTATACAAGCGCCTCAATCCCAACGGCGGCGCCGTCGCCATCGGCCATCCCACCGGATGCACAGGCGTCAGGATCACCATGTCCATCTCGGAGGAACTGAAGCGCACAGGTAAAAAATATGGCGTCGCCAGCGCCTGTATCGGCGGCGGCATGGGCGTCGCGATCCTTGTGGAAAATGCCGGGCTGTAGGATATGCTTACGGCGGGCAAACAAGAAAATTATGGAAATTAGGTGAAGAAGAATGAGTAAAATCGTCACTGCTGCGGAGGCCATATCCAAAATCCCTGACGGCGCTTTCGTGGCCATCGCCGGCGTTGGCGGCAACGGCATCCCTTCTGAGTCCGTCGCCGCACTGGCCGAACGCTACGAAAAGGAGCAGCATCCCAAAGGCATTTCCGTGATGTGTTCCGGCGGTAACCCCGCGCCAAACTCGTTAACCAAAGAGGGGCTAATGGGCGGATACTACAGCGGCTTGCCCGGTCTTGATACCGACCTGATCAAAAGCAACGCCTTTCCCGCTTATGCCTTAACGCAGGGCATCGCCGTACAACTATACCGGGCGCAGGCAAACGACAGCCCCTTTCTCACCAAAGCCGGGGTCAATACCTTTCTGGATCCCCGCATCGAAGCCAGCGCGCTGAATGACAACGCGGCGGGCAAACCCATTGTGGAACTTCTCACCATCGGCGGGCAAGAGTATCTGCATTACGATCTGCCGCCCGTCACCGTGGCGCTCATCCGGGGGACCACTGCCGATACGGACGGGAACCTGACCAACGAAGAGGAACTGATCAAGCATGAGATCCTGTACATGGCCATGGCCGCCCACAACAACGGCGGCATCGTCATCGCCCAGGTCAAACACATCGCGCCTCTCGGCTCCCTCAACGCAGCTATGATCAAAGTGCCGGGCATGCTGGTGGACTACGTAATCCCCTGCTCGGACGTCCCGAAATGGCATACGCCGGATATGACGAAGGTCTACAGTGCCGGACAGACCGGTTATGCCAAGGTCGACGACAGCTTCGTCCCGCTGCACACCTACAAACCGGACGGAGACCGGCTGATCGTCGCCCGCAGGGCAACAGAGGAACTCAAGCCGGGACTGGTCTGCAACGTAGGCATCGGCATGCCTGCCGGCATCGCCTATGTGGTATCCACGGAAGGCATCTTCAACGATTTCTATCTGAGCAACGAGTTAGGCGCCATCGGCGGCCATATCGGGAACGGCATGTTCTTTGCGACCGCTTTCAACGCCCGCGCCTACATGAATCACCACGAAATGTTCGACTTCATCAACGGCCACGGCTTGGATATCACCTTCCTCGGCGCCGCGGAAGTGGATGAAGACGGTTCCGTTAACGTTACCCGGATCGCCGGGAAAATCCGGGGTTCCGGCGGCTTTATCAACATCGCCTCCAGCACCCGCAAGGTCGTCTTCCTCAGCTCCTTTACCGTCGGCGGCGACAGCACGGGCGATAACGGCAGCTTGAAAATATTGGAGCAAGGTAAGCCGGGCAAATTCCTGAAGAAGGTCGATCAGATCAGCTTTAACGGGAAAGACGCGGAGCGCAGGGGCCAGGAGATCATGTACGTCACGGAACGCGCNGTATTTAAACTCATCAAGGGGAAAGTAACCCTCATTGAAATCGCCGAAGGCATGGATCTCCAGAAGGATATCCTGGATTTCATGGAATTCAAGCCGGAGATCGCCCCCGACCTGAAGAAGATGTCGAGATTCTGTTTTTCAACCGATCCCATTGGTCTGAAGGAGCAATGGAGCAAACTGATTTAATAAAGAAATGGAGTAAAAGGAATGCCTCTTGTCACAACAACGCAAATGTTTAAAAAAGCCTATGCAGGCGGATANGCCATCGGCGCCTTCAATGTGAATAACATGGAGATCATCCAGGGCATCACCGAAGCCGCGGCCGAGGAGAAGGCGCCTCTGATCCTGCAGGTATCCTCCGGCGCGCGNAAATACGCCAAGCACGTCTATCTGATGAAGCTGGTCGAAGCCGCTATCGCCGATACCGGGCTGGACTTCGCCATACANCTGGANCANGGCGACAGCTTCGAGATCTGCAAATCCTGCATCGACGGCGGCTTCAGTTCGGTGATGATCGACGGTTCCAAGTATTCGTTCAAGGACAATATCACNCTGACGAAGCAGGTGGTCGATTACGCCCACTCGAAAGGCGTCGTCGTCGAGGGCGAGCTGGGGAAGCTGGCNGGCATCGAGGACGACGTTAACGTCACTGACGCCGACGCCCAGTTCACCAATCCCACCGAAGTCGAGGAGTTCGTGATTAAGACAGGTGTGGACAGTCTGGCCATCGCCATCGGGACCTCCCACGGAGCGTACAAGTTTAAGCCCGGCCAAAAGCCGCAGCTTCGCTTTGACATCCTGGAGGAGATCACCAGGCGCCTGCCCGGGTTCCCCATCGTACTGCACGGCGCTTCCTCCGTGATACCCGAATTTGTGGAAGCCATCAATAAATATGGCGGCAGTATGCCTGACGCCATAGGCATCCCGGAAGAAATGCTGCGGCAAGCCGCGAAGTCCGCCGTCTGTAAGATCAACATCGACTCAGACCTGCGGCTGGCGATGACGGCTACGATCCGGCAGTACATGGCGGAGCATCCGGATCACTTCGACCCGCGTCAGTACCTGACGCCGGCCCGCGACGCGATCAAAGCCATGGTCAAACGCAAGATCACCAACGTGCTGGGCTGCGCCGGCCAAGCTTAGGCGCAGATCCCGAAAGCCCTGAGAGCATTAACACTCTCAGGGCTTTTTCAGTTGCGCTTTAGCGTATTATCTGACGCCGCGTGGAAGTGCGGCCCATCTTTGGTCTAACGCTGCGGTATCGCGGCGCCGGCGTATTTGCCGGACGATATGCCTGCTCACACCTTCTGCTCACTACGCTCACGCACCGCGTCCGGATGCAGGGTATAGGAATTCCTGTCGTTCCCTTTTGCCTTCAGTACTGCGCCGACAAAGCCGCGAAACAAGGGATGCGCGCGATTGGGCCGCGATTTGAACTCCGGCTGAAAGGAACAGCCCACAAACCAGGGATGATCCCGCAGCTCTGTTATTTCCACCAGTTTCTCGTCTTCGGACAGCCCCGTTATGGCCATGCCGCCGTCGATAAATGCCTGCCGGTAGTCATTGTTCATCTCCAGCCTATGACGATGGCGTTCCCGGATTTCCCTGACGCCATAAGCCGCCTCGGCCAGAGAGCCGCTTTGCAGGCGGCAGACGAAACTGCCGATCCGCATAGCGCCGTTTCTCCCAAAGCTGGAAGGGTCGGAGGATTCATCCTTCCTCGCATAGTATACTACCTTATCGCTGCAGTCCGGATGCGCTTCCTCTGAACCGGCGTCCAGACCCAGCACATCACGGGCAAACTCGACCAGCGCCAGCTGCATGCCCAAGCCGATGCCGAAAAAGGGTATCTTGTTTTCTCTTGCATAGCGAATCGCCAGAATCTTCCCTTCTATGCCCCGCGTACCAAATCCGCTGGGTACCAGTATCCCGTCGAATTCCTTCAGGATCTCATCGGCCTTCTCTATGCTCGTGATATTCCCGGCAAATAACAGCGAGACCTCTACTTCCGTTTCGTAGTATATCCCGGCATGCCGTAAAGCCTCCAGCACACTGAGATAGGCGTCCGGCAGTTCGGTATACTTGCCGACAACCGCGATCTTGACTTTATGCTTCGGGTTTTGCGCCCGGCGGACCAGCGCCTCCCATTCCTCCATCCTGGGACGGTCGCAGTCCAGGCGGAAATAATCTACGACGATGTCGTCAAGGCCCTGCGAACGGAGCAGAAGCGGGATCTCGTCCAGATTCTCTACGTCTGGCGTCTGGATGACCGCCTCCACATCGATATCGCAGTATAACGCGATCTTCGCTTCTATATCCTTTGACAGGTGCCTGTCCGAACGGCAGACGATCACATTGGGCTGGATGCCGATGCTGCGCAGCTCTTTGACGCTATGCTGGGTCGGCTTGGTTTTTGCCTCCAAAGAAGCGGCCAGATAAGGCACCAGCGTCACGTGAATGTACATCACATTTTCGCTGCCCAGCTCCCGCTTCAATTGACGGATGCCCTCCAGGATGGGCAGGGATTCGATGTCGCCCACCGTTCCCCCCACTTCCACGATGATGACGTCCGGATAGAGCCTGTCCGCCACCGTACGAATCGCGCTTTTGACTTCGTTGGTGATATGGGGAATCACCTGGACTGTCCCGCCCCGGTATTGGCCTTCGCGTTCATTGCGGATGACCTGGTCGTAGATGGCGCCCATGGTCGTGCTGCAGCAGCCCGGCAGATTGCAGTCGGTAAAACGCTCGTAGTGCCCCAGGTCCAGGTCGGTCTCCATCCCGTCTTCCGTGACGAATACTTCGCCGTGCTGTGTCGGGCTCATGTTGCTGGGGTCCACATTAATGTAAGGGTCAAATTTCTGGTTCGCCACCCTGAGGCCCCGGTTGATCAGNAAACGCCCCANTGAAGCGGCGGTAATGCCTTTTCCCAAGGAGGAGACAACCCCTCCGGTGATAAATACATATTTTGTCGACGCCATAAAGCCCACCTCCCTATTTCCTCGTGCCTTGTCTTGCGATTAAATTTCGTACAAATCTATTCACGTTTTTAGTCCGCGATCAATATCACATGCGTTCCGGCGCGCTTACGCCAATCAGTTCCAGCGTATTGCGAAGAACAATTCTGGTAGCGTCGCATAATTGCAGACGCGCCTGCCGCAGAGGCCGTTCGTCTACCAGGCAGCGGCATTCCGTGTAGAAACTATGAAACAAGACCGCCAGATCCATGGCATAGCGCGGCAGCCGGTGCGGCTCCCTGTCCATGGCGGCCTGGGTGATTTCCTCGGGCAGGTCGGCCAGCTTGCGGATCAATTCCCGCTCCGCCGGATGGGTCAGAAGCCGCAGGTCCGCGCCGGGCCAATATTGTGCCTCCGCCGCCGGATCCACCGGGGCAACCGGATCAGCCGGATCAGCCGGGCCGTCCGCAGCCTTCGCCATTTTCAACAGGCTGTGGATACGGGCATGGGCATATTGTACATAATAGACCGGATTTTCCGAAGATTGAGACTGGGCCAGATCCAGGTCAAAATCCATTTGGCTGTCGGCGCTGCGCATGATAAAGAAAAACCTGGCCGCGTCTTTCCCCACTTCTTCCATCAGCTCATCCAGGGTAACATACTGGCCGCTGCGTTTGGACATCCTGACGATTTCCTTGTCCCGTATCAGCCGTACCAATTGCATCAGGATCACTTCCAGATCCGCCGGATTGTAGCCTAAAGAACCCATCGCCGCTTTCATTCTCGCCACATGCCCGTGATGGTCGGCGCCCCATATGTTGATGACCGTCTCAAAGCCCCGTTCAAACTTATCCCGGTGATAGGCGATGTCTCCGGCAAAATAGGTCGCTGCGCCAGTGGCTTTCAACATGACTTCGTCCTTTTCGTCGCCGAAGGCTGTCGCTTTCAGCCAGACAGCGCCATCCATTTCATAGATCAGCCCTTTTTCTTTCATGAGTTGAATCGTTTCCTCGATTTTTCCTCCCTCATGAAGGCTTTGCTCGCTGAACCAGACGTCGTAATGCACGCCGAAGCTTTCGAGGCTCTGACGAATGTTGCCGAGTTTTTCCCGCAGCCCTGCCCGGATCATTTGCTCACGGCGCGCAAGGGAATCCATATGGCGATACCGGTCCCCTTCACGGTCCAGGATCCCCTTCGCCGTATCGATGATATCTTCTCCCTGATAGCCGTCTTCCGGAAATTCCACTTCTTCCCCCAATAATTCCAGATATCTGGCTTCCAAGGATTTACCGAAGTTTTCAATCTGATTGCCGGCGTCATTGATATAATATTCGCGGCTGACCGCATAGCCGGCAGCCTGCATGACGCTTGCCAGGCTGTCTCCCAGAGCGGCGCCCCGGGCATTGCCCATATGCAGCAGTCCCGTGGGATTCGCGCTGACAAACTCGATCTGGACCTTGCGCCCGCCGCCGAAATCACTGCTGCCGTATGACCGGTCTTCCCGCAGGACGTCGTCGAGTACGGGATAGAAATAGCCGGAAGCCAGATGGAAGTTGAGAAAGCCGGGGCCGGCGATCTCCAGACGCGTAAGCCAGGCCGGATCCGCGTCCAAATGGTCGACGATGATTTGGGCGATTTCCCGCGGCGCCCTGTCGAGCTGCTTTCGCATGACCATCGCGGCATTAACAGCAAAATCCCCGTGGTTTTTCTCACGGGGCGCGTCTACAGAAAAATCCGGCAGGGGCGTATCCGGAATCAAGCCTTTCGCCGCTGCCGCGGAAAGGGCCTCCTTTACCTGCTGCCGAATCCTATCCTTGACTTCTTTGACTCTGTTCATTCGCGTCCCTCCATTGCCATTCATTATAGCGAAGGGGACGCCGGGCTGTCAACCGATTCAACTTTTATCATCATTGTCATGTTGTCAAGGCATATTGTCTAAAAAACTCGTCAGATCAAAATCGAAAAACATATCGTTCGGTATTTGCACATCATATTTCACGGCAAATGTATTAATAAAGTCGTCTGTTGGCTGCTTATTTTTGCGATACGCCTTTTCAAGATCTTTTTTCATTTCATTTCGCGTTTCGTGAGCCTTTGCCGCATCAGCATAAACGATGCCATAAAANATATCGAAAGCAAAATAGATTTCATAAGGCCCTTTTTTGTTGGAAAAAAGGCTTACCTCCACAGCATCATCATACATTTCGTCAATTTCCAAATACAGACTTTTATAATGCCTGTCTTTTTTACGAAAGGTATCGGTTACGTCTACCCATTTCTTCATCGCATTTTCTCCTGNTAAACAGTTGTCTTAGGGAAGCCGCGCTACAGCAGGCCGTATTTCTTCGCGTCGAANGCCAGGCTGTCNCGGAATTCCGGATCCGCGATGGCGATCAGGCTCCTGGCCCGCTCCCTGGCGCTCTTGCGATACAGTTCGGCTATGCCATATTCGGTGACCACGTTCATGACTTCGCTGGCCGGCGTGGTGACGACGCTTCCCGGGGGCAGCGTCAGAGTGATCTTGGAAACCTTCTCTCCGCTCCTGGTGGTCACAGAGGAATGCATCACCAGGAAGGACTGCCCTCCCGGCGCCCTTCTGGCGCCTTCCACGAAGTCCAGCTGCCCGCCGACGCCGCCGGTATTGCCCATGGCCAGGCTCTCCGAACACACCTGCCCCCGCAGGTCGACGCCAAGGCAGGCGTTCACCGAGACCATATT
>WRNN01000002.1 GCA_009776595.1 Clostridiales bacterium | reverse complement strand
AAGGAGGCGGAAATCAATGGGTAAACCAAAATTTGAACGTACAAAACCACACGTAAACATCGGGACCATAGGGCACGTGGATCACGGCAAAACCACGCTGACCGCGGCCATCACGCTGGTGCTGTCGGAGAAGGGCCTTTCCCAGAAAGTGGACTTCGATCAGATCGACAAGGCGCCGGAAGAGAAAACCCGCGGCATCACCATCAACACGGCCCATGTGGAATACGAGACAGATAAACGGCATTACGCCCATGTGGACTGCCCCGGACATGCGGACTATGTCAAGAACATGATCACGGGCGCGGCGCANATGGACGGCGCGATCCTGGTGGTGTCCGCTACGGACGGCCCCATGCCCCAGACCCGGGAGCATATACTGCTGGCCCGTCAGGTAGGCGTGAACTATATCGTCGTGTTCATGAATAAATGCGACGCGGTGGACGACGAGGAACTGNTGGAGCTGGTGGAGATGGAGATACGCGAGCTGCTCAGCGCCTATGATTTCCCCGGCGACGACATCCCCGTGATCCGCGGTTCCGCGCTGGACGCCCTGCAGAACCCCCAGGGGGAATGGGCCTCCAAGATTATGGAACTGATGGACGCGGTGGACAGCTTTATCCCGACGCCGGACCGTCCGAAGGACCAGCCTTTCCTGATGCCGGTAGAGGACGTATTCTCGATCACGGGTCGCGGTACGGTTGCCACGGGGCGTGTAGACCGGGGCGTAGTCAAGGTGAGCGACGAGGTAGAAATCGTCGGGCTGAAGGACACCAGCCGGAAGACGGTGGTCACAGGAGTGGAGATGTTCCGGAAGCTGCTGGATCAGGCGGAAGCGGGGGACAACATCGGCGTGCTGCTGCGCGGCGTGGACAAGAAGGAGATCGAGCGTGGGCAGGTCATCGCCAAGCCGGGTTCGATCAAGCCCCATACCAAGTTTGAGTCGGAGGTCTACGTGCTGACGAAAGAGGAAGGGGGACGCCATACGCCCTTCTTCACAGGATACCGGCCGCAGTTCTACTTCCGGACCACGGACGTGACCGGGGTGGCGACGCTTCCCGAAGGCGTGGAAATGTGTATGCCCGGCGACAACATCCGGATGACCATCGAGCTGATCACGCCCATCGCCATCGAACAGGGCCTGCGCTTTGCTATCCGCGAAGGCGGCAGGACTGTCGGTTCCGGGGTGGTGGCTTCCGTCGTCATGTAAAGACGGATCCTGTATAAGCCATAAGCGGACAAAACAAAGCCATTCCGAGAGTAAACATAAAAAAGAGGACTGTTCCCCGGCGATGCTGCCAAGGGACAGTCCTTTTTTGTCGTATGAGTATTAGCCCAGAATTTTCGCCAGATCCGCTTCGGGAGTCGATATCGGCGTTAGTTGGAACTGCTCAACCAAGGTGTTGAGGATATTCGGCGATACAAAGGCCGGAAGGCTTGGCCCGAGGTAGATGTTCCGGATCCCGAGAGCAAGCAGCGTCAATAGAATCACGACGGCTTTCTGTTCATACCAGGAGAGTACCAGTGTCAAAGGCAGTTCGTTGACGCTGCAGCCGAATGCTTCCGAGAGGGCGACGGCGACCTGGATCGCGCTGTACGCGTCGTTGCATTGCCCCATATCCATGATCCGGGGAAAGCCGCCGATTTCGCCGATATCGAGGTCGTTGAAGCGGAATTTGCCGCAGGCCAGCGTGAGGATGACGGTATCTTTCGGCGTCTGTTTCACAAAATCCGTGTAGTAGTTTCGACCGGGTTTTGCGCCGTCGCAGCCGCCGACTAAGAAGAAGTGCTTGATCGCGCCCGCTTTGACCGCGTCGATGATCTTGCCGGCTGCCGACAGTACCGTCCCTCTGGCGAAGCCGGTCATGAGACTGGCGCCGCCGTTGATCCCGGTCATCTTACGCGCTTCCCGATAGCCTCCGAGCGCCAGCGCCTTTTGAATCAGCGCCGAAAAGTCTTTCTCTTCACCTATATGCACTAAACCGGGATAAGAAACAACAGCGGTTGTATATACCCTGTCGTCATAGCCGGATTTGACCGGCATCAGACAGTTGGTCGTAAACAAAACCGGGGCGGGGATAGCGTCAAACTCATTCTGCTGATTCTGCCATGCTGTGCCGAAATGGCCTTTGAGATGCGGATATTTGCTTAACTCCGGATAGGCGTGCGCCGGCAGCATTTCACCATGGGTGTAGACGTCGACGCCTTGGCCTTGTGTCTGCTCCAACAGCAGCTTGAGGTCGCGCAGGTCGTGTCCGGAGATGACGATAAAGGGACCGGGCTCGATCGTATAACTGACTTTTGTGGGAACAGGCGTCCCATAGGCGCCGGTATTCGCTTCGTCAAGGAGCGCCATGCAGCGCAGGTTCACATGGCCCAGCTCCATTACGAGAGCGAGCAGTTCCTCCGCGGAGTGCTCCTCCCCTAAGGCGGCGAGACCTTTGTAGAAAAAGGCGTCGACATCCCCGTCCGATTTACCAAGTGCATACGCGTGATAGGCATAAGCTGCCATGCCGCGAAGTCCGAAGAGCAAAAGGGATTGAAGCGAGCGGATGTCTTCGTCGGCTTCCCATAACCGGTTCATGCCGAAGTCCTTGCCTTTTGCCGCTAATTTTGCTTTTTCGGCTTTGATCCTTTCCGTCAGCTTCCCGATCGACTCGGCATTGAAGTTCACATTGGTCAAGGTGGCAAACAGCGCGTCAAGAACAGCTTTGTGAGCGGATCCGGGCGCCTTGCCCTCCACAGCTTGCGCAAGCCCGATCAGTTCTCCGGTGAGGGCGTCCTGCAGATTGGCGGTATCGGCTGTTTTGCCGCACACGCCGTTTATTGTGCAGGCGCGCCCTCCGGCCGTTTGCTCACACTGAAAACAAAACATGGACATCATTCATTCCTCCTTTATACGGTATTTCTTGTTTGAGTATACTATCGGAAGAAGGAAAAGTATGTTGGAATAACAACAGAAAATGTGTATTATATCCTGTTCATCCTGGCAGCATAGAGCCCCAGCAGAAGTTTCATGCGGGTATCGGCTTCATCGAGGGAAAGCCCCAGTATGTCCTCTATTTTCCTGATATTATATAAAACTGTATTCCGGTGCATATGCAGCAACATGCCTGAACTCGTTGCGTTGCGCTCCTGCTCAAGATAGGACAGCAGCGTTTTTTGCAAGGTTGAGCCGTGTTTTTCGTCATACAATTGGAGCGTTTTAACGGCTTTGAAGGCGACGCTGTTCGCCAGCACGCTGGGTGTGATATCGATACTGTTTGCGATTAAGTGATAATACCAGTACGCTTCGTAGGGGTAGAAGCGGAATCCTGATTCTCCATTCTCCCCGAGGCGGAGCAGTTCGCCTATGGAAACAGCCGCCTGTGCCTGGGCGTAGGCGGAACCCATATCCCACAGGCTTTCAAATGTGTTGCTTACGCCGCAGTTACAGGGGAGTTCCCCGATCATATCGGCGAGAAGTTTTCGCCTGGATTCGTTATCCTCTGTGCCGGCGACCCGGTGGAGCACCAGGATATCGCGGTTGTACACAATGGCGTTTGTGTCTTTCAAGCGTATGGAGAGATCCTGCGCCAGCCGGACCGCCGGGATGTCCAAGGTGTCATGAAAGACAATCAGGTTCAGTTCAAAACAGCCTTCAAAGGGCAGATGGAGGGATCTGGCGCGGTTTTTCGCTTCATCTTCGCTGAGAAAGGTATTGCGGATCAGCTCGCTCAAAAAGGACTCGATATAGCGGAGCTGGGCAAACTGAGGCTGCTCTTTGACAAAGTAGTAGGTAATATATTTCAGCAGCAGTTTATACAGCTCTTCGATGGCTTCCGAGTATTCCCGCGGGCTGCACACCATCGTGACGATGGCATAGAAGGAATCGTTATACCGGTATAGCTTTTTCACTGTCGCATATTGACTGACCCGGGCGTCATGGCTCACAATCAGCCCGTCCTCACCGGCGGTCTCAAACTGCTCGATGGGGCGGTGCTTCAGTAAAAGCTGCAAAGTCTCCTCGGGCTGCGCGACTTCCGGATGGTAACCGCTATCTACAAGATGCAGCAAAGACTCGTCGTCCGCTTCGACATTCTTGGTATAGGCAAGCAGGTTAAACGACGCGTCCATGACAGAGATATGGTTTCCGATGATGGGCTCGCAAAGGCGCATCAAGTCCTGCATGCCCCGGTTCGCCAGCACGGATTCCTGCATCTGCATCACCCAGGACTCTATGCGGGAAAACACCTGCCGCACTGCGTTCAGCAGTTCTTTCTGGTCCATGTTTTGGTTGATGACGTAAACCTGACGCAAAGCTTCGGCAGTCTCCAAGGCGTCCTGCCTGCGGTCGCGGACACAAAGAAAAGAAAGGGACTTTCCTTTGGCTGCGGTGAGCGCTTCGGATAACCTTGCGATAAGCAGAACGCTTTCCGTCTGGTCTGCGTTTCCGGGCACATAGATTTCGTAGCTCGAAAACCGGGGATTATCATGGAGCGGCGTCTCCAGATCGATATGCAGTTCCGAGAGGAGCAGTTTAAGAGATAAATCCATAGAACATCCTCTGGTATTCCTTTCAAATGAAAACAAAACGCTTGTCATTATGGCAAGAAAGGCTATGTTGGAACAGACAAAATTCACGGCGAATCCTGTCCGCATGGACAAAAAAAGGCATGTAGAAATAGAAAAAATAATAATACAGTGTTTTCATAAACGGTTTGGTATTACATTCTATGTTTATACAGCCATACCACGCCGGGTTAATTGATCAGAATACCAATGGCCGCGACGTCTCACAGGGGGAACCGGAACGGAAAAGAGGCCATATTTGTGATTATGCTTGCGTAATTGATTATAGAGCAGAGGACAAAGAGGTGTCAAGTTTGCCCGGCTGCTCCAGGCTATTCCGAACCATAGAAACGGAAAATGGAAGGTGTACAGAAAAGCCGTTTTCGTGGTATAATTTTTGCCGGAATCATCCTGATTTTCGGCGGCAACCGGGGAAACATAAATGAAAAAATGAATGCGGGAGAATAGGTTATGGCGCATGTGATGGTTATTGGCGGAGGCTTGTCGGGGAGCGTTACAGCGAACGCGTTGGCCCAATGCGGACAGAAAGTCACGATCGTCGAGAAATCAGGGCGAATCGGCGGCAAAGTCAGATCGTACGGGTGCAAGGCTACCGATAAGTGTAACAATTGCGGCGTATGTCTGGTGGGCGGGCTTTGGGAAAAGGTCGAAAAGAGCCCCAATATCGACATAATCCACGACGCGACCCTTACGGATATCAGCGGCAAAGCCGGTGATTATTCTGTCGCGGTGAAGACAGGCAGCGACTTACGGTATATGAACGGTATATCTTCTGTTGTTGTCGCAACCGGTTTTGAAGAATCTCCGGCTTTGGGCGGGCATCTCCAGATTGAGGGTAAGGAAGGGATTGTCCGGGGCCTGGCGCTGGAGGAAATATGCCGGACGAGAAGTAAAGACGCGCTCTTTGCTCAGGCGCCGAACCGTGTAGCCTTTATCCAGTGCGTCGGTTCGCGCGACAGGAAAGAAGACGCCATGTATTGCTCCAGGGTATGCTGCAGCTATTCGACCCGGGCGGCAAAGGTGATACGGTACTATTATCCCGATTGTGCGATCACCTTTTTCTATATGGAGATGCAAGCCGTTTCCGGCGGCGATTATTTTAAACAGCTTGAGGATCTGGGCATTGAGTTCATCAAGAGCAGGCCGCTGAAAGTAAAGGCCGGGTCCCCGGCTACAGTTGTGTTTGATGATCCTTCCGGCGAAGGTATACGCGAACGGGAATTTGACCTGATCCTGCTCTCGGACGGCATACATCCGCCGAAAGACGCCGACAGGCTGGCTGAAATCTGCGGCCTCGGTCAGGACGGCAACGGCTTTCTGAGAAACGCCGGTCCGGCGGCGGATACCGGCATATATGTTGCAGGCTGCGCAAAGGGACCCGGGCGGATCGAAGAAGTCTACGCCGACGCATTGGCCGTTGCCGAGCAAATATTAGCGCGTTGAACCAAGGAGGTTAGGGATGAATATTCTGATCATGGGGCAAAGCGAGATCAACAGTGTTTTAGCGGATCGGTTCGAGGAACGGGGCTATTCGGCTTTCATCATCGAAGATGTGAGCAGGATAAAGGCGTTTCACGGGGAGAGCGGCAGCTTTAAGATCAAGCTGGTCGCCGGCGCCGGGGGATCCGGCGTCGCGGAGGATAGGGAAGCGGCGGCGGTGGTCGTTACCGAAACGGCGGGTAAGGCAATGCCTTCTATCGATGGCGGGAAGCCGGTTTGCCTGTACGAATCCGACGATTTGAAACACTTAGCCGGATCCCGGACCAAGTACCCGGTGGTTTTTCTGCTGGATTACTTTAACGAGTCGCCCCAGGCTTCGACGGTTAAAGCGCTAAACGAAGCCCGGGCGCTCGCATTAAAAAAACGCAATGTAATCTATATCTTTCGCTTCATGCGCTCCGCAGGAACGCCGCATGAAAGCCTGTATCAGGCGGCAAGAAAGGCCGGCGTTACCTTTATCAAATACGAATCGCTGAACATAGACTATGATCAGAACAAAGATCAATTCCAAATCAAGGTCTCGGACGGCGTAAACGAAGTGGATATCCTCACGAAGCATGTGATTTCGGATAGCGGTTACGGCGCGGACGGCGCCTACGCGGAAATTGCCCTTAAACTGCGACTGAAGGTAAATGAAGCCGGATATATTAATGAAGATCGATATATGCTGAGTCCCACCCTCACAAGCAGGAAAGGGGTATACTATTTCAGTGGAGATACTGCCGCGGACAGGATCAGCGAGGGGATAGACTATACCCTTTCGATGATTGAAGCGGACGTCGGGATCCCCGCCCGCCCGGGAGGGGAGACAGATCCGGACGGCATAGATAAGGCTGAGGACTATGCGGTCGTCGACGCGGAGAAATGCGTATTCTGCTATAGCTGTTATCGCGCTTGCCCGCATGGCGCTATGACCCCGGATGAGGAGGCGCGGGTGATGAAGAATATGAAGATCGCCTGCGAAGCCTGCGGCATTTGCGCCTCAGTTTGCCCGGGTAATGCCATCACGCTCACGACGGATGACTTTCCGGATGAGCGGGAGGGAAAGCGCGGCAAAGTCAAACTGTTTTGCTGTGAGAATTCAGGCGCGATCGCCTTGCGGGAAATATTGCCTGCCATGGGGGAATTGGCTTCGAAAATAGACGCGGAAACCCTTCCCTGCGGAGGCAGGATCGGCTTTGAGCAGCTATCCGGCGCGCTGCGCCAATACGGAAAAGTGATGGCGCTGGTGTGCATGGACGACGCATGCAAGCATTTTGATGGCAATAAGCGCGCTTGCAGGCAGGCGGAAAGGTTATCCGCCATGCTGGAGACCGCGGGTATTGATCATAACAAAGTAGAAGTACACAAGATGTCCCATGCTATGTCCGCTGTTTTACAAGATACGCTGACGGACTTCTTAAAGGAGGGAGCAGTTTGATTGTCGCGGAACAAAAGTCGTTTGATGAGATCGCAGAATCGCTGGAAGGTTTTCAATCCGTCGTTGTGGCGGCTTGCGGAACATGCGTGACCGTATGCATGTCCGGCGGGGAGAAGGAAGCGCTGAAACTGGCGGATATGCTGCAGATTGAGGCTGTTGCCAAGGGCAGAAAACTCGCTGCGACAGTAATTACTCCTACCAGACAGTGCGATATGGAATTCCTGGACGAAAACGAAGAAGCCCTGGACAGCGCCGAGTGCATCCTGTCTCTTGGCTGCGGGGCGGGCGTTCAGTTTCTGGCGGAAAAATTTCCCGACAAAGTAGTATTGCCCGGACTGAACACAGAGTTTATCGGCGTGAACAGGGATTTGGGATATTGGACGGAGATGTGCCAGGGCTGCGGCAACTGCTTACTGGCCAGTACCGGCGGGGTGTGCCCCGTAACGAGATGTTCCAAAAGTAACTTTAACGGACCCTGCGGCGGTTCCTTCTCGGGNAAATGTGAGATCGACAAGGAGACGGATTGCGCCTGGCAGCTCATCTATGACCGGCTGAAAAGGCTGGGAAGGGTGGAAAAACTGCTGGAAATGCAGGAAGTCCGTGATTGGCGAACCAGCAGGGACGGCGGACCCAGATCAGTCAAAAGAGAAGATATGATTGTGTGAGGATAAGGTGCGTATGTCTAACGAAAAGAGTAATCTACAAAAAGTACTGGAAGCCGGTCATTTCTCGGTATCCGCCGAGATAGGCCCGCCGATGAGCGCCAANGCGGAATATGTGGTCAACAAAGCGGTGGAACTGAGAGGACTCGTAGACGCAGCCAATGTGACGGACAATCAGACGGCGATCGTCAGAATGTCAAGTATCGCCGCGTCGTACCTGGCGCACACAAACGGGGTCGAGCCCATTGTGCAGATGACCTGCAGGGACCGGAACAGGATNGCGATGCAAAGCGACCTGCTTGGCGCCTANGCCTTAGGGTTAAAGAACCTGCTTTGCCTGTCAGGGGACCATCAGACCTTTGGCAACCACCCCCAGTCAAAAAATGTCTACGATATCGATTCCATCCAGCTCATTGATGCGTTAAGAAGGCTGAAAGAGGAAAAAGTATTTATCGGCGGCAGCGCATGCAGGGTTCCGCCGGAGTTCTTTCTGGGCGGAACGGTGAATCCTTTTGCGGATCCGGTAGAGCTGCAAATCATCCGGCTTCAGAAGAAAGTAAGGGCAGGCGCGCAGTTCATCCAAACGCAGGCAATCTATGACGTAGACAGGTTTGCGCATTGGATGGAAGAGATCAG
The DNA here is from genome assembly GCA_009776595.1 of Clostridiales bacterium. GTDB lineage: Bacteria > Bacillota > Peptococcia > DRI-13 > UBA5745 > WRMS01. The sequence goes on along the minus strand of WRNN01000002.1, from coordinate 11,433 downwards.
GCGTCTTGGCCTTCACGAGAAGACCTATATCCTGGCGGGGATACTGGTCAACAAATCTCTCAGGTCGATCCAGATGACGCAGCAGGTACCCGGTATGCTTGTGCCGGACGCGCTGGTGGAGAGAATGGCCGGGGCTGCGAACCCTGAGGAAGAAGGCGTCCGTATCGCCCTGGAGCTGATTGATCAACTCCGCGGGATAGAAGGCGTCAGCGGGATTCATATCATGGCGGTCGGATGGGAGGAAATCGTCCCGTCCATAGTGGAAAAAGCAGGATTTCTGCCCAGGCCGTCGATGGCAAGTACAGCGGAATGATAACAGGAGGAGCATGAGATGGACCAGATCAAGACCTTAGAACAGAGCTTTAAGAATGAGGTAGCTTCCATTCCCGGCGGAGAGCGTGTGCTGAACTGCTATCTTTGCGGTACTTGCACCGCGGGCTGTCCGATCAGTGAAATCACCGCGGATTATAATCCCAGAAAGATCATGCGAAGGATTCTGCTCGGCCGCAAAGACGAGCTTTTGCGCTCGGGAGAGATCTGGAGATGCTACCAGTGTCATACATGCGTATCCCATTGCCCGCAAGACGTGCGTTTTGCGGATATCATCAGGGCTTTGCGGGAAATTGCGCTGAGGGAAAAAATCGTAAATCCGGAATTCGCGGAAGCGGTCGAAGGGCTGGACCTGGAAACCCGAAAGCTGAGGCTGGAGAAGGTTAACAAACTGATCGAAAAGAACAAGGTTGAAGGTGCAATATGAAAAAGCCGGTTATGGTAGTTGGAGGAGGAATAGCGGGTATCCAGGCGTCTACGGATCTTGCCGACATGGGGATACCGGTATTCCTGGTGGAGAGTTCTCCCAGCATCGGCGGGAGAATGGCGCAGTTGGACAAGACGTTTCCGACCAATGATTGCTCAGCATGCATTCTTGCTCCAAAGGTAACGTCCTGCTTTACGCATCCCTTAGTGAAAACCTTTACGCTCAGCGACCTTATCGAGGTAAAGGGAGAAGCGCCTGACTTTACCGCAGTGATCAGAAAGAGGCCGCGTTATATCGATGAAGAGAAGTGCAAGGGCTGCGATGATTGCATGAATGCCTGCCCGATTCACACGAAAAGCGAATTCGATATGGGGATAGGCAATAGAAAAGCCGTTTATAAACCCTTTGCCCAGGCTGTGCCAAACAAAGCGGCCATCGACAAAAAAGGGACTTCCCCCTGTAAATATGAATGCCCTGCCAATCTGGACGCCCATGGTTATGTTTCGTTAATCGGTGAAGGCAGATATGAAGACGCGCTGACAGTGGTCAGGCGGACGACGCCCTTCGCCGGCGTATTGGGAAGGGTATGCCTGCATCCTTGCGAACAGAATTGTTCACGGCAATATGTAGAAGAATCCGTGTCCATATGCTCGCTGAAGCGGTTTATTGCCGACGATGAGCTGAAGAAGGGCAAAAAGCCCGCTGTCGCGCTTCGCGAAGGCCTGGAAGAAAAGCAGGACAAGATCGCCATCATCGGCGCCGGCCCGGCCGGGTTGAACTGTGCCTATCAGCTTGCGCTTAAAGGCTATAAACCGACTATTTTTGAGGCCTTGCCTGTTGCAGGCGGTATGCTGAAAGTAGGGATTCCGGACTACAGGCTCGACAAGGATGTGCTGAAGGGCGAAATCGAACTGATTGAGAATATGGGCGTGGAAATACGCCTGAATTCCCGGCTGGGAAGGGATTTCACACTGGATCAACTGAAGGCGGAGGGATACAAAGCTTTCTTCCTTGCCATCGGCGCGCATAAGGACATGAAGATGGGCGTACCCGGAGAAGAGGGTGAAGGCGTTCTGTCCAGTGTTGACTTTCTGCGGGAACTCAATTTAGGGAATACGCCGTCTATAGGCAAGAAAACGCTGGTCATCGGCGGAGGAAACGTCGCGATGGATGCGGCGCGTTCGGCGCTGAGGCTGGGCAGCGAAGTAACAGTGGTATACAGGCGCACAGAGGAAGAGATGCCGGCGAATCCCTGGGAAGTGGAGCACGCCATGGAAGAAGGCGTACGGTTCGCGTTCCTGACGACGCAAACGGAAGTTGTGTTTGAAGACGGCAAGATGAAAGGGCTTCTGTGTTTACGGAATGAGTTGGGAGAACCTGACGCTAGCGGCAGAAGGAGGCCGGTGCCGATCGAAGGTTCCGACTTTATCATGGAAGCGGATACCATCATCGCCGCGATCGGGCAGTATGTCGACAGCGAGGAGGCGAAAACAGCCGGCTTTGATGTATTTAATGAGCGGGGCGATCTGGCTGCGGACAGAAAGACCATGGCACTCAGGATGGAAGGCGTGTTCACAGGCGGAGACGCGATGAGAGGGCCCGCAACCATGATTGAAGCGGTCGCCGACGGAAACAGGGTCGCCAAGGCGATCATCAATTATCTGGAAGGCGCCAATGCGCCACTGGAACCCTTTTTGCTGCCTCAGACGCCGTTAGAGGAAATCGATACCCGGAGCGCAAGACGGACGGCCAGGGCAAAGATGCCGATGCTGGATATGCAGAAGCGGCGGACAAGCTTTGAAGAGGTTGAGCTGGGACTGGACGAAGAGACGGCGAAGGCGGAAGCGTTACGCTGCGTGGATTGCTCTGTATGCTGTGATTGCAGGATGTGTGAAGAAGCCTGCGGCTCGGACGCCATCTTCCATGAGCAGAAAGAAGAGATTATCGAGATCCCTGTGAGTTCGGTGGTTCTGGCGCCGGGCTACGACGTTTCAAGCGATATACCGCCCGAACTGGGATATACGCGATATGAAGACGTCGTGACCAGCCTCGAGTATGAGCGTATTCTATCTGCTTCGGGGCCTTTCCAGGGCCATGTACAGAGACTGTCAGACGGCAAAGCNCCCGAGAGGATTGCNTTTATCCAATGCGTCGGATCGAGGGACCATCAATGCAACGCGGATTACTGTTCGGCAGTATGTTGTATGTATGCGGTGAAAGAAGCGGAGATCACCAAAGAGCATCTGACGACGGTGAAAGACATCGATATATATTATATGGACATGCGGGCCTACGGCAAAGATTTTGATAAATATGTGGATAACGCCAAGTCAAAGTACGGTATCCATTTTATCCGCAGCAGGGTGGCGGAGACGGAAAGAGACGAAGCCACAGGGAATATCATTCTTAAGAGCTGTGATGAGAGCGGCGCGTATCACGAAGCCGCCTACGACATGGTCGTGCTGTCCGTCGGTATCGTGCCGAATCGTGACAACGTGGAGCTCTTTAGCAAGCTGCAGGTCAAGACCGACAGATACGGCTTCATCTGGACGAATGAAATGACGGCGCCCCTGACGTCCAGAAACGGGATTATGGCCTGCGGCGCTGCGGCGGGACCTAAGGATATCCCCGAGACCGTCATTGAAGCAAGCGCTGCCGCGGCAAGCGCGGCAAAGATCGCGAACCGCATCGATGTGGATCTGTACAGGGAGTATGCCGCCTTTTTCCAGGAGGAGCCGGAAGTCCCCATGCGCGACGTATCGAAAGAACCCATTAGGATTGGCGTCTTTGTGTGCCACTGCGGCGTCAATATCGGCGGGTATCTGACGGTCAAAGATGTCGTGGAATACGCGAGGACCCTCCCCTTTGTCGCTTTTGCCGAGGAAGGGCTCTACACCTGTTCCGTTGACTTCCAGAAAGTGATCAGCGACAAAATACTGGAGTACGACCTGAATCGCGTGGTTGTCGCGTCCTGTACGCCAAGGACCCATGAACCGCTGTTTCAGAACGTTTTGCGAAAGTCCGGACTCAATCCNTACTTATTCTCCATGGCGAATATACGGGATCAATGTTCGTGGGTCCATATGGACGACTATGCCAGGGCGACGCAGAAAGCAAAAGAGCTTGTCAGAATGGCTGTAGGAAAGGTGACCTTTGCCAGGCAATTGACGAGAAAGAAGATGGACGTAAACAAAGACGCCCTCGTGATCGGCGGCGGGATTGCCGGCCTTTCTGCGGCCCATGAGCTGTCCGGTATGGGATATCATGTGCATGTCGTCGAAAAGGCGGACAGGCTGGGAGGGAAGGTACTCAACCTGAATACCACCATGTTTGGCCGCCCCATCAAGGGCTATGTCGATCGTTTTGTTCTCGATGCTATGCTGGATCCGAACATAAGCGTGCATCTGCGCTCACAGATCAAGGACTTGAGCGGATTTGTCGGCAACTTCGTGACAGTGATCGAAACGGCGCCGGAAGAAGGATCGCCTGACGAAGGCGTTGTGGAGACGGAGATTAAGCACGGGGTTGTGATTGTCGCCGTGGGCGCGTCCGAGAGAAAGCCGGATACCTACCTNTACGGCAAGAGCGACAGGGTNATGACACAGCTTGAATTTGAGAAAAGGCGCAGAGACGGCGAGATGGATCTCTCCGGGATCCGAAATGTGGTGATGATCCAGTGCGTGGGTTCCCGCGAACCCGATCGTCCGTACTGCAGCCGCGTATGTTGTAATCATTCGATCAAGAACGCGATTCTATTAAAGGAATACGACAGTTCGATCAATGTGACGGTCCTTTACAGAGAAATCCGGTCTTACGGGCTGAATGAGGCCGCCTACAGGCAAGCCAGACAATTAGGGGTTCAGTTTGTGCGGTATGAGGACGAGATTAAGCCGACGGTGACAAAGCAGAGAGGCGGACGTCTGACAGTGACCTCTTATGACCCGCTGCTGACGGAGAATGTGAGTTATAACGCCGACCTGGTGTTGCTTGCCAGCGCCATTGAGCCGGACGTGGACGGAAATAAGGTCATCGCGCAGATGCTGAAGATCCCGATGACGCAGGAAGGATTCTTCCTGGAAGCCCACGCCAAGCTGCGGCCTGTGGATTTTGCTACCGAGGGCGTATACTTGTGCGGGTTGGCCCATAATCCCAAAAGCTTTAAAGAATCCATTATACAGGGTAAGGCTGCCGCGTCAAGGGCAGGAACCGTCATCTCGAAGGAATTCCTGGAATCGGAAGGTGCGATAGCCACGGTTGACCAGGAGCTTTGTTCCGCCTGCGGCAACTGTGAGCAGGTGTGCGCATACAAGGCGGTCGAGGTGGAGGATGTGGTTATCCGGCGGCAGAATGTCAGGAAAGCCGTGATTAACGACGTGCTTTGCAAGGGCTGCGGCACATGCTCGGCGATATGCCGCTGCGGCGCCATCGACGTCAATGGCTTTTCGGACAAACAGGTCATCAACGAAATCGAATACCTGCTTCGCGGCGGGTCTGTTCAGGATGGGGGGCGGTGAGTCCATGGCTGATGAGACAGTCAACACGAACCCGGAATGGGAACCGAAGATCATTGCCTTTTTGTGCAACTGGTGCAGCTATGCCGGCGCCGATCTGGCAGGGACGGGCAGGCTGCAGTATCCGCCGTATGTACGGGTCATTCGAGTCCCGTGCTCAGGCCGGATTAATCCGATCTATATCATCAAAGCCCTGGCCGACGGCGCCGACGGGGTCATGGTATCCGGATGCCATCCGGGAGACTGCCACTATTTGTCAGGCAATATGTATGCGAGGCGCAGATTTACGGTGCTGAAGAAGCTGCTTACAGCAGCCGGCATTGATCCGGACAGGGTACATTTCACATGGGTGTCCGCGTCGGAAGGCGGAAGATTTGCCGACGTGGTCAGGGAAGTGACGGAAAAAGTGATTAAGCTTGGACCAAACAGAACGTGTGAATACACGGAGAACGTTTTGGGAGGCAACAGGATATGAGTTTTGAGATCCAAAAAGAGAAGATCAAACAGATATGCAGGGAGCTATTGGAAAAAGGCGAAGTTGACGCCATAATCGGCTATACCGCCGGAGAAATCGAAGGTTCGCGCATACCGTATATCTTCAGCAAACCGGAAGAGGCGGATAAGCTGGAATGGGACGAAAGATGTACGCCCAATCTATGCACCTATCTGCACGGGAGGACAGACAAGGTCGGTATCGTCGCCAAGCCTTGCGACACAAGAGGCATTGTGAACTACCTTGTCGAAAACCAGCTGGAGAAGGATAAAGTCTATATCATCGGCGTCGATTGCGCCGGGATGAAAGACGAACTGGGAGAACCGTCGCCGGGCTGCGGGGAGTGCGGTATAAGACAGCCGCCCCTCTACGATACGCGGGTTGAGAATCCCGATGTGACAAACGGGAAAGACGCCCCGTCAGACGCTGCCGATCCTGCAGATCTTATGGAAAAGCTGGAACGGTTCCAAAATGAACTGAAGAAATGCATCCTGTGTTTTTCATGCAGGCAGGCTTGCTACGGCTGTTATTGTCAGGTCTGCTTCATGGATCGCGGTGTGCCGAACTGGCAGCCCGCGGCGCCTGATCTCGGCGCGAAAATGGTGTATCATCTGGGAAGGGCGATGCACCTGTCAGGCCGTTGTGTGGAGTGCGGCGCCTGTGAAAGGACCTGTGCCTCAGGCGTCAATATCCGCTACCTGATCAAAGAGATAAGCGACTTTATCGAAAAGACCTATGGATACAAAACCGGCCTGGACGCGGAAGGCCAGCCGGTGATGGCCAGTTATGCGTTTGACGACAGGGAAATTGGTTTTCTGGGGGGTGACGCCGATGAGTAACCAGATGATTACGAAAGAATCTCTCTCCGCCATGCTAAAGAGCTTGACAAAAGACTATCGCGTTGTCGCGCCGGTAAGAAACGGCAAAGTTCTCGAATTTATGGAAGTTTCCGAAGACACGGAAATCGTGATGAATGACGAGATCCCGTATAAGTCCGCGAAGGATTGCTTTTTCCCGCAGGTAGAAAAACTGCTGACATTCAAAGACGGAGAGGTTGCGGCGAACATCAGCGCGGAAAAAACCATTATCTTNGGCATGAAACCCTGCGANGCGGAGGCTTTGCGCGTGCTCCGGGAGGTTTTTTTAGCCGGACAGTATCAGGATCCGTTTTTTCAAAGTCATTTTGATAACACGCTCATCATCGCGGTGGGATGTATAAGTGAAAAACCCGGATGCTTCTGCGCGGAGCGGGGGGTTGATAAAAGTTTTACCGACTTTTGCGATATCCTGCTAAACGACGAGGGGGATGGGGGATACACGGTCGTATACCTTTCGGAGAAAGGCATAGACTTGCTCGGGAGATTTGAGGAGACAAAGCATATCCTGTCCCCATCTGAGCGAAAAGCCGCCGCAGTCGCGCCGGAAGCAAAAAAAGTGGAGTTATCGCAGGAACTCGATGAGGCGGCGTATTTCGATATCATCGATTGGGGGAAAGCCACGGAGATATGCCAGGGCTGCGGGATTTGCACTTTTATTTGCCCTACCTGCCATTGCTTCGACCTGAAAGACGTCTCCATGCAGGGCGCGACAGACCGCTTCCGCTGCTGGGACAGTTGTATGTACCCCAAGTTTACGCTCCATGCCTCGGGACACAATCCCAGGGCTTCGACGAAAGAGAGATATCGTCAGCGTGTGCTGCATAAGTACCTGTATGTTCCCCAAAACTTCGGCTACACCGCCTGTACCGGCTGCGGCAGATGCATCAGGAGCTGTCCCGCCGGCATGAGCATCCGAAAAGTGGTCGAAGACGTAATGGAGGTGCTGCCGTGATGAATCCGTATCTGCCCGCGCGGGCGGAGATTATGGAAGTGATCCAGGAGACGTTTTCTGTGGATCTCGATGTGAAGACCTTCAAACTCAGATTTGCGGACGGAAGGCCGATGGAGTTTATGCCGGGGCAATTTGTGGAATTCTCTGTACCCGGTATGGGGGAATGTACGTTTGGCTTTGCTTCTTCTCCTCTTATCAAGGACTATTTTGAGTTGACCATCAAGAGGACAGGCAAGGTCACCGATGCGATCCACGCCCTGCACGCAGGCGATTCTGTATGGATCCGGGGGCCTTTCGGCAACACCTTCCCCCTTGGGTTGATGGAAAACAATGATTTATTCTTTGTCGCCGGAGGCTTGGGCCTGGCGCCTCTCCGGCCGTTTATCCTCTATGCGCTGAATGAAGAGAACCGGAAGAAATACGGCAAAATGCAAATGCTATTAGCCGCAAGGACCAGCAAGGATCATTGCTTTGCCTATGATTATGCGCAATGGCGAAGCGTAGCGGATACGAGTATCGACCTGACGATTGACAACCCGGAGCCGGACTGGCATGAAAAAGTAGGTTTTCCCCATGAATTAGTGAAAAGTATGCAGTTTGATTTTTCCAAGATGTACGCGATCCTCTGCGGGCCGCCTGTGATGATCAAAGCGGTGCAGACCAGCTTAATGGAGATGGGCTTGCCGATTGACAGGCTCTATACAACGCTGGAGATGCGGATGACCTGCGGCGTCGGAAAATGCGGGAAATGTAATATCGGGAAGCAGTATGTTTGTGTGGACGGACCGGTTTTCTGCATGGCGGAGCTGGCGAATATGCCCACAGAGTATTAGGATTTCGAATAAGCGACAGGAGAAAGGAGGCTTTAGCTGCATTTTTGACCGTATATATAGCGATGAAATAACAGATGATTATAAATTTGGAGGGTGAAAAGAAATGGCATTTACCAGCGACATTGATATTGCACAGAGCGTAACCATGGAGCCTATCGAAAAAATCGCGGCAAAAATCGGGCTGAATGCGGATCAGCTGGAGCACTACGGCAAATACAAAGCCAAGGTTGACTACAACATTTTGAAAGAAGCAGAGAGCAAAGCGGACGGGAAACTCGTTGTGGTGACAGCCATTACCCCCACGCCGGCAGGCGAAGGAAAAACAACGACCAGCGTNGGCCTTGCNGACGCGCTGCAGCGAATCGGAAAGAAAGTCATTCTCTGCCTTCGCGAACCTTCGCTGGGACCGGTCTTTGGCGTGAAAGGCGGCGCGGCAGGCGGCGGCTATGCCCAGGTAGTCCCCATGGAAGATATCAACCTGCACTTCACGGGGGACCTGCACGCTATCGGCGCGGCGAACAATCTGCTGGCCGCAATGATCGATAATCATATCTATCAGGGAAACGCTCTGCAAATTGATAGCCGCAGGATAACCTGGAAGCGCGCCGTAGACATGAACGACAGGCAATTGCGCTTTATCGTCAACGGGCTGAATGGCCGCACAAACGGCGTACCCAGGGAAGACGGCTTTGATATCACGGTCGCTTCAGAGATTATGGCGGTGTTATGCCTGTCCCAGGATATCGACCGCTTGAAGGAAAATTTGAAAAAAATGATCATCGGCTACACCAGGGAAGAAAAGCCGATTACGGCAGGGGACCTGAATGCGCAGGGGGCAATGGCCGCGCTGCTGAAGGACGCCCTGAAACCTAACCTGGTGCAGACGTTGGAGCATACGCCCGCGTTCATCCACGGCGGACCTTTTGCCAATATTGCCCATGGCTGCAACAGTCTGATGGCGACCAGAATGGCGCTGAAACTCGCGGACTATGTGGTCACCGAAGCCGGTTTCGGCGCGGACCTTGGCGCGGAGAAGTTCTGCGACATCAAGTGCCGGATCGGCGGAATACAGCCTTCCGCTTGCGTGATCGTCGCTTCCGTGCGGGCACTGAAGCATCACGGCGGCGCGGCGAAAGCCGACTTAGGGAAAGAGGATCTGGTAACGCTTGAAAAAGGCCTTCCGAATCTCCTGAAACATATCGAAAACATGAAGAACAACTTCGGCGTTACCGCCGTTGTGGCAATCAACCGTTTCCCCAACGACACAGAAGCCGAACTTGCGCTCATTCGGACAAAATGCAAGGAGTACGGCGCGAATGTGGCGCTGTCGGAAGTCTGGGGCAAAGGTGGAGAAGGCGGCGAAGACTTGGCGAGGGAAGTCGTCCGGATTGTCGAGGAGAAACTGACCAACTTTAAATTCGCCTATGATGAGAACATCTCCATTAAAGAAAAAATCGAAACCATCGCGAAGAATATTTACGGCGCGGATGGCGTGGACTTTACGGCGGCTGCGACGAGGGAAATGAACATGCTGGAGAAGCTTGGCTTCGGTAAGCTGCCGGTCTGTATGGCAAAGACCCAATATTCGCTGTCGGACGATCAGAATAAGCTGGGCGCGCCTACCGGGTTTAAGATCACCGTCAGGAATCTTAAGGTATCCGCCGGCGCCGGGTTTATCGTCGTTTTGACCGGCGAGATCATGTCCATGCCTGGCCTCCCGAAGGTACCCTCCGCCGAAATGATCGATGTAGACAGCACAGGGAAAATATCAGGGCTGTTTTAGACAAGAAAAAGCATTGCGATTAACAAATTTAGGGCGATGATGAGTTCTCTATCATCGCCCTGCTTTACGGAGTACTATAGGAAACTAAAAAATGCCATAAAATGGAAACTTTACGAGGAGTGGATGACATGTTAGATAAAAGCTGCGCGGCGTTTATCGAAATACTGGCTTCCAAGGAGCCTGTACCGGGCGGCGGCGGCGCTTCGGCGCTGGTAGGCGCCATCGGCATGGCCTTGGGGAGCATGGTGGGGAACCTCACTTTGGGGAAAAAGAAATATGCCGACGTCCAGGAAGACATACAGGTTATCCTGGAGAAAGCCGGCGTACTGCAGGAAGAGCTAAAGGCCCTGGTGCAAAAGGACGCCGAAGTGTTCCAACCGCTTTCGAAGGCATACGGCTTACCGGCGGATACGGAAGAGCAAAAAGCCGCGAAAGCCGGGATCCTGGAAGACGCGCTGAAGATCGCTTGCAGCGCGCCAGTGGAGATCATGGAGAAAGCGATGGCCTGTATTGACCTGCACGAAGAACTTGCCCAAAAAGGCACGCGAATCGCAATCAGCGACGTAGGGGTAGGCGTCATATGCCTGAAATCGGCTTTGCTGGGGGCAAGTCTCAATGTCTTTATCAATACGAACCTGATGAAGGATAAAGCCTATGCCGAAGAGATCAATCAAAAGACCGAAAAAATGATACGTGAAGGCTCGCGGAAGGCCGACAGAATATTTGAAGAGGTTTTCCAACAGATACGTTGAACGGGAAAGGATGATGACACTTGGCGAATCTGCTGAAAGGGATGGAAGTCGTAAATGGTATGAAAGATAAGCTTTCAGCCAGAGCGGAAGAACTAAAGAAAAAGGGCGTGACGCCCTGTCTCGGGATCGTCAGGATTGGGGAAAGGCCCGACGACCTGTCGTATGAGAGAGGCGCTGTCAAACGCTGCGAGGGGATAGGGCTGGTCTGTAAGCTGTTCAGCTTCCCCGCGGATATCGATAACGAGAGTTTTCTCGACGAATTCAAGAAAATCAACGCGGATTCTTCCGTGCACGGGATACTGGTATTCCGGCCCATGCCGAAACACATCGACGAGGAACGCGTCAAAAACAGTATCGATCCGAAGAAAGATGTAGACTGCATGAGCGACGTTAACATGGCCAAGGTCTTCGCGGGGGATGAGACGGGCTACGCCCCCTGTACGCCGAGGGCTGTTATCGAAATGCTGCACTATT
>WRNN01000001.1 GCA_009776595.1 Clostridiales bacterium | reverse complement strand
GCACGCGATGTGTTCTTTTGTTATAATACTTCAGTCTGGCTTTTATGCGATGACGCGAGAGGTTGCCGAGGACATGACACGCCTGTAGGCGTTGTTCATGGTGAGAGCATGAAAATGGCTTCAAATCGGGTAATTTTCGCTGAGTATGTCCGAGAAATCATCAGTCGGGCGAAAAGGAGGAGGCTCAAAAATGGCCAAACAGCAGAAAATCAGAATCCGCCTTAAAGCATTCGATCATCGAATCCTGGATGCTTCAGCGGAAAAAATCGTCGACACAGCCAAACGAACCGGCGCCAGTGTCGCCGGCCCGGTTCCCCTGCCTACGGAGCGGAACCTGTACACGATCCTCAGATCACCGCACGTGAATAAAGATTCCAGAGAGCAATTTGAGATGAGGACGCACAAACGGCTGATTGATATCATTGACCCAACGCCGAAGACTGTCGATTCCCTGATGAGCCTTGACCTGCCCACAGGCGTCGATATTGAGATCAAGCTTTAGGAGGTTCGCACAGTGAAGAAAGCGATTTTAGGCACGAAACTGGGCATGCTGCAGATCTTTGACGACAGCGGTCGCGTAGTGCCTGTGACGGTCGTAAAGGCAGGCCCCTGCGTCGTGACGCAATTGAAGACAAAAGAGAATGACGGCTACGAAGCCATCCAGGTTGGCTATAGCCCGGCTAAAGAAAAACATCTCACCAAACCGCTGAAGGGACATTTTATCAAGCATAATGTCAGCCCGCTTCGGCACTTAAGAGAGTTCCGTCTTGAGGATTGCAGCAGCTATGAATTAGGCAATGAGATCAAGGCGGATGTTTTTGCTGCCGGCGAAGTGGTGGATATCACCGGCGTCAGCAAAGGGAAAGGATTCCAGGGATCAATCCGGCGGCATGGATTCCACAGAGGCCCCATGCAGCACGGTTCGAAATATCATCGCCGTACCGGGTCGCTGAACGCCAAAGGCCCGGCAAGAGTGTGGCGCGGTCGCAAAGCGCCGGGCAGAATGGGCGGAGATACGGTGACGGTTCAAGGTTTGCATATCGTACGGGTTGACGCCGATAAGGATCTGATTCTGATCAAAGGCGCAGTCCCCGGCGCAAAGAAAGGCGTCATCCTGATCCGGAACTCCATCAAAGCGTAATGCATTCTGTCCGCCGTATTGGACAAAAAGACAGCAAGAGACGCAGGATTTTTTGATCAAGACAAGTCTGGTGAGGAGAGATGAGATGTCTATTGTAAGCTTATACAATATGGAAGGCCAGGAAGTGGGCGAATTTGAGCTGGACGATTCCGTATTCGGCATTGTCCCCAACGAATCTGTGGTGCATGAAGCGCTTGTCATGCAATTGGCAAGTCTGCGCAGGGGCAGCGTCGGGGTCAAGACCCGCGCCATGGTTAGCGGCGGCGGAAAAAAGCCGTACAGACAGAAAGGTACTGGCAGAGCCAGGGCCGGCAGTACCCGCTCGCCGTTATGGCGGCATGGCGGCGTGGCGTTCGGACCGCAGGCAAGGAGTTACGCTTATACGATTCCCCGTAAAAAGCGCCGTCTGGCTATGAAGTCTGTTCTGTCCGACAAGGCGGCGAACGGCAACCTGATCGTCGTCGATGAGATAAAGATGGAAAAGCCGAGCACAAAAACGATGGTTCAGGTACTCAGCAAGCTGGGCGCTGACAAGAAAGTCCTGGTCGTCACAGGCTGCGGCGACGCGACACTGTCTGCGAGAAATATATCAGGCGTCAAGCCGGTCACGGCGGAAGGCATCAATGTTTACGACGTACTTAACCATGATAAAATGGTCATCAGCGCCGAGCAGCTGCGAATCATTGAGGGGGTGCTTGGAGATGCGTAGTCCCTATGAAGTATTGATTAAACCCGTCGTTACAGAAAAATCCTCCGGCTTGATGTCCGAGGGAAAATATACTTTTCGCGTGGATAAAGCCGCGAATAAAATTGAGATCAAGTATGCTGTGGAGTCGATTTTTAAAGTGGACGTCACCAACGTGAGGACGATGAATATGCCCGGTAAGCTTAAGAGGCAAGGCAAAACGCAAGGCATGACGCCTGCATGGAAAAAGGCTGTCGTCACGCTGAAATCCGGTCAGACCTTGCCTATTTTCGACGAATAGAGGAGAGAATACCATGGCAGTAAAAAGCTTCAGACCCATCACCCCTTCACGCCGTCAAATGACCGTGGCGAACTTTAAAGAGATCACAGCGGATAAACCCGAAAAGTCTTTGTTGGCGCCTTTGAAGAATAGAGCCGGACGCAATAGCCGGGGGAAAATCACCGTCCGTCACCAGGGCGGCGGCCATAAGCGGATGTACAGGCTGATTGATTTCAAAAGAAATAAGGATGGCATACCGGCAAAGGTGGCGACGATCGAATATGATCCGAATCGTACATGCTACATNGCGCTGCTCCATTATCGGGATGGAGAGAAACGCTATATCCTGGCGCCTGCCGGATTGAAAGTCGGGGATATGGTAGAATCCGGACCCGCTGCGGATATCAAAGTAGGCAACGCGCTTCCTTTAGCGAATATCCCCGTCGGTTCTATCGTACATAATGTAGAGATGAAGCCGCTTAAAGGCGGTCAGATGGTCCGTTCCGCCGGCGCCTCAGCGCAGCTGATGTCCAAGGAGAACAACTATGCATCCCTGCGCCTTCCTTCCGGCGAAGTACGGAAGGTTTTGATGGCCTGTAAGGCGACTCTCGGACAGTTGTCCAATCCTGAAAATGAGATCCTCAACATTGGCAAAGCCGGCCGTTCCCGTTGGATGAACAAGCGCCCCACAGTCAGGGGCGTAGTGATGAATCCTGTTGATCATCCCCATGGCGGCGGCGAAGGCCGTTCTCCCGTCGGTCGAAAGCGTCCGGTGACACCCTGGGGCAAATCCGCTATCGGCGGCAATACACGGAAGAAGAAGAACCCCAGCGATAAGTACATCGTCACATCACGCAAGAAGAAATAGCGCTGACGAAAGGAGAATCTAGAGCATGAGCAGATCCATCAAAAAAGGCCCCTATGTTGAAGAAAGGCTGATGGGCAGGATCAACGCGCTGAATGAAAGCAATGATAAAAGAGTGCTGAAAACCTGGTCGCGCCGTTCCACGATATTTCCCCAAATGGTAGGTCATACCATAGCCGTACATGACGGTCGAAAACATGTGCCGGTTTATGTTACGGAAGATATGGTAGGACATAAGTTAGGCGAATTTGCGCCGACGCGTATCTTCCGGGGTCATGCCGGGGATAGGTCCAGCGGCGGCAGATAAGCCGGGAGAGGAGGAAGCAGCATGGCGAGAACAACTGCATTACCGGAAACGGATAAAAAAACCAAAGGCGCTGTGGCCAGCGCAAAGTATGTGCGCATCTCTCCCCGCAAAGCCCGCGCGGTGATCGATTTGATTCGTGGCAAGATGGTAAGAGAAGCCGAAGCGATTTTGAAATTTACAGTTCACAAAGCAACGGAACCCATCGGCAAAGTGCTGAAGTCCGCTGCGGCAAATGCCGAGCACAATTTTGAGATGGATAAAGATTTGCTTTATGTGAAGGAGGCATATGTGGACGGAGGGCCTGTGCTGAAGCGGGTCATGCCCCGCGCGCAAGGCAGGGCGGATATCATCAAGAAGAGGACCAGCCACATTACCATCATCGTCGGTGAGAAATAAGGAGGGGAGTGCCAGTGGGTCAGAAAGTACATCCAAAGGGCATGCGGGTTGGTATTATTAGAGGCTGGGAAAGCAACTGGTATGCGGATAAAAAGAATTTCTCCGATCTGCTTCTGGAAGACATCAAGATCAGAAACTATATCAAGGAGAAACTATTTCAGGCCGGGGTTTCCAGCGTGGAAATCGAGCGAAGCGCCAATCGGGTCAAGGTGACGATTAAAACGGCAAAACCCGGTATCGTGATCGGGCGCGGCGGCACAGAAGTTGAAATCCTTCGAAAAGAACTGGAAAACATGACCGGAAAGAAAATCAACATCAATATTTCCGAAATCAAGAAACCTGAGCTGGACGCGCAATTGGTCGCCGAAGGGATTGCTGCGCAATTGGTCAAGCGTATCGCTTTCCGCCGCGCGATGAAACAGTCGGTCAATCGTACGATGCGGCTGGGCGCCCTGGGCGTCAAAATTTCCTGCGCAGGCCGCCTGGGCGGGGCGGAGATTGCCCGCACCGAATGGTATAGCGAAGGCAAAGTGCCTTTGCATACGCTAAGGGCAGACATCGATTACGGCTTTGCCGAGGCCAATACAACCTACGGGAAGATTGGCGTCAAGGTATGGATCTATAAGGGTGAGATACTGCCGGAAGCAAAGGTCCGGAAGGAGGCTGCATCGGATGTTACTGCCTAAGAGGGTCAAATGGCGCCGCCCGCATCGGGGAGGCAACATTAAGGGAAAAGCAACCCGCGGTAATCATATAAACTATGGACAGTTTGGCCTGCAATCCCTGGAAGCGGGATGGATCACCAACCGCCAGATCGAAGCGGCGCGTATTGCCATGACCCGCTATATCAGACGCGGAGGTCAGGTTTGGATTAAGATTTTTCCGGACAGGCCGATTACGGCAAAGCCGGCGGAAACCCGGATGGGTTCCGGTAAAGGTTCTCCTGAATATTGGGTTGCGGTAGTAAAGCCCGGCAGGGTTATGTTTGAAATTGCCGGCGTGAATGAAGATATGGCAAAGGAAGCCATGCGTCTCGCGTCGCATAAGCTTCCGGTTAAGACAAAGATCATCCGGAATGAGAATTATATAGAAGCAGCTCCAAAAGAAGACCACGCGGGAGAAAACCGGGAGGATAGCATTACGAAAGCTGTTGCGAATGATAGCTTTGCGGGAATGGATGGTGATGCAGGTGAAAGCTAAGGCTATTCGTGAAATGACCAGCGACGAGCTGAGCATGAAGGAAAAGGAACTCAAAGAAGAATTGTTCAACCTGCGGTTCCAGTTTGCTACCGGCCAATTGGAAAACCCCATGCGCCTGAGAGAAGTGCGGAAAGATATCGCGCGGACAAAGACGGTAATCCGGGAAATGGAATTGGAGAAGCAGTAGATCTCAGGACGACGAAGGTCGCGCCGTATGGCGGACGACGAAGGCAACGCCGTATGGCGGAAAAAGAGCAAGCCAAAGGAGGAAACCGGACTTGAAAAGAACTACCCGCAAAACTTTAACAGGCACGGTGGTGAGCAACAAGATGGACAAGACCGTCGTTGTCGCCGTTACGACTGCCGCCAAGCATGGTATGTATAATAAAATTATCAAGGTGACCAATAAATACAAAGCCCATGATGAAAAGAATGAATGCGGCATGGGAGATCGGGTCTCGATAGAGGAATGCCGCCCCCTGAGCAAAGACAAGCGCTGGAATGTCGCTGCGATAATTGAGAAAGCGCCGGGCGCCATCTTTTAACATCATGGACAGGAGGAACCAGCAATGATTCAACAGGAAAGCAGATTGAGGGTAGCGGACAATACCGGCGCGAAAGAATTGCTTTGTATCCGTCCGTTAGGCGGTTCCGTGCGGCGTTATGCGTCAATCGGAGATATCATCGTCGCAACAGTGAAAGAAGCGGCGCCGGGCAGCGCGACAAAGAAAGGCGAGGTTGTCAGGGCTGTCGTAGTNCGGACAAAAAGCGCCGTTCGTCGTGCAGATGGTTCTTATATCCGCTTTGATGAAAATGCCGCAGTTATACTCAGGGAAGACAAAAGCCCCAGAGGCACCCGCATATTCGGGCCGGTCGCCAGAGAACTGAGGGAGCATGATTTTACCAAGATTCTTTCTTTAGCGCCTGAAGTGCTTTAAAAAGAACGGGCGGAGGTGAGATAGATGAAAATCCATGTCAAAAAGGGCGACGTCGTACAAGTAATCTCCGGTAAGGAAATCGGCAAAAGAGGCAAGGTTCTCACAGTGGATTCGGCAAAAGGCCGGGTCGTTGTCGAGGGCGCCAATATGGTCAAGAAACATCTGAAGCCGACACAGGGGAACCCGCAAGGCGGCATCATTGAAAAAGAAGGAAGCATAGCCAGTTCGAATGTGTTATTATACTGCAACAAATGCAGAAAGCCTGTCCGGTATGGCAAACAGATCCTGAATGACGGTTCCCGCACCCGGATCTGTAAAGTATGCGGCGAAGCTTTCGACTAATAAAGATATGCCGGGAGGGGAATGACGTAAATGAATCGGTTAAAGGAAAAGTATCAGAAAGAAATCGTTCCTGCTATGCAGCAGCGCTTCAGTTATGACAATATTATGGAGGTTCCCAAGCTGGATAAAGTCGTGATCAATATCGGCGTGGGGGAAGCCATCGGCAATCCGAAAGCCATGGACGGGGCGGTGGCTGACCTGATGAGGATCACCGGACAAAAGCCCATTATCACCAAGGCGAAAAAATCAGTAGCCGCTTTTAAAGTCCGCACCGGCATGTCTGTCGGCGCAAAGGTTACGCTGCGAGCAGAGAGGATGCTTGATTTTACCGATAAACTGTTTAATGTCGCTCTTCCCCGTGTCCGTGACTTCCGGGGGGTTTCCGACAAATCATTTGACGGCAGGGGCAATTATTCCATCGGCTTACGGGAGCAGCTCATGTTCCCGGAGATTGATTATGATAAGATCGATAAGCTGCGGGGGATGGATATTGTGTTTGTGACTACGGCAAAGACAGACGAAGAAGCAAAAGCGTTGCTCAGCTATATGGGCATGCCCTTTGCGGATCAGCAGTAAATAAAACTCTGGCTACGGAAGGCAACGCCGTATAGTGGAAAAAGAGCAAGCAACCAGTTTTGGCGAGCCAAAGGAGGAAAGTCAATGGCAAAGACATCCCTGATCAACAAGCAGCAGCGACCGCAAAGGTACCAGGTTAGAGCGTATAACCGATGCAAGATCTGCGGCCGTCCACATGCTTATATGCGGAAATTCGGCGTCTGTCGCATATGCTTCCGAAAGCTGGCATATGAAGGACAAATCCCCGGCATAACAAAAGCCAGTTGGTAATCAAGACAGGCTCATCGAGAGGAGGTACTGTGGATCATGGTTATGACGGATCCCATCGCGGATTTTTTGACCCGCATTCGAAATGCGAATTCCGTGAATCACGAAAAAGTGGAAATTCCCGCTTCGAGATTAAAAAAGACACTGGCTCAAATTCTTAAAGAAGAGGGTATGATTAAGGATTTCGAGTACATCGAAGACGGCAGGCAAGGTTTACTTCGTGTACATTTGAAATATGGTCCCAATAAGCAAAAGGTCATTTCGGGCATTAAAAGAATCAGCAGGCCAGGGCTCCGCGTCTATGCCAAGAAAGACGAGGTGCCAAGGATCCTGGGAGGCCTCGGGATTGCCATCATCTCCACATCTCAGGGTGTGATGACCGATAAGCAAGCAAGAAAACGCGGACTGGGCGGAGAAGTTCTCTGCTACGTCTGGTAAGCAGGAGGCTGAAAATGTCCAGAATAGGAAAACTACCGATTCCCGTACCGGCAGGGATCGACGTCAAAATTGAAGACACGAATATCATCGTGAAAGGGCCAAACGGTACGCTATCTCAATCTTTTCCCAGAGAAATCTCCGTGACCCTGGACAACGATCAGATTTCGGTAACCCGGCCAAATGATGAAAAGCTGAACCGTTCTTACCATGGATTGATCAGGGCGCTGATACAAAATATGGTTATCGGCGTGAGCAGCGGCTTTGAGATAACCCTGGATATGGTCGGCGTCGGATACAGAGCGCAGATGCAAGGACAAAAGCTGGTCCTGGCGATCGGCTATTCCCATCCCGTAGAGGTCGAGCCGGGTCCCGGTTTGTCTATCGAAGTACCCGCTCCCACAAGGATCGTCGTCAAGGGCGCCGACAAGCAAGCCGTAGGGCAGCTTGCCGCAGATATTCGCAAGATCCGCAAGCCCGAGCCGTACAAAGGGAAAGGCATCCGGTACTCTAATGAGACGGTGAGGCTGAAGGCTGGCAAGGCCGGCAAACGCGCCTAGTTTTGGCGGGCTATCTTTCCCTCTGACGTTGTTGGCGTCGTCCAGCCAAAGCGGTCACGTACGATGTAGTACGCTCCCCCTTTGTCCGAACTCGCCGCCTAGTCAGAGACAAAGCTATCACCGCCAAAACGGGATAGCGAGCCAGGTTTCCCTCTGACGTTGTTGGGGTCGTTCAGCCAAAACGGTCACATATGAAAGCCAGGCTGAGAAATTGGCTAGAGGAATGCATGGGTAGAATGTGCATCCATATGGCGGCACTCAAAACGGATGGCTGGCGGTTGTTGAGCCGCGTACTATCCGAAAACAAAGGAGTGAAGACACTTGATTAACCAGATCAACAAAAAGGCGGTACGGCGAAAGAAGCATCTTCGTATCCGAAAGAACATCGCGGGAACGCCAGGCTGTCCAAGGCTGGCTGTATACCGCAGTCTGCAGCATATCTACGCGCAGATTATTGACGACACCAAAGGCGAAACCCTCTTTTCGGCCTCCACCCTGGAAGCGCCGCTAAAGGGAACCATGGATCATACCGGCAACGTGGAAGCCGCCAAGAAAGTGGGCCTGGAAATCGGCAAAAGAGCCGTTGATCAAGGCATCACTGAGGTCGTGTTTGACCGGGGCGGCGCGATATACCATGGCCGGGTCAAGGCTCTGGCGGAAGGCGCCCGGGAAGCGGGACTGCAGTTTTAGTTGAAACAAAAAGGAGGGAAAAGCATGGCGAGAAATGACAGAAACGAAAGATTTGAAGAAAATGTAAGCGAGTTCACGGAACGCGTAGTATATATCAACCGTGTCGCGAAAGTGGTAAAAGGCGGACGTCGTTTCAGCTTCAGCGCCCTGGTGGTGGTCGGCGACGGGAAAGGCCGNGTCGGCGCCGGATTGGGAAAGGCGACAGAGGTGCCGGAGGCCATTCGGAAAGGTATCGAGGACGCGAAAAAGAACCTGATTGATGTTCCGATGAAAGGAACCAGTATCCCTCACGAAGTGACGGGGGTTTTTGGAGCGGGCCGGGTATTCCTGAAGCCTGCCGCGCCAGGAACCGGCGTGATCGCCGGCGGTCCTGTCCGTGCTGTTATGGAATTGGCAGGGATTCGCGATATATTGACGAAATCTATCGGATCCAATAATGCCAATAATATGGTACAGGCTTCATTGATCGGTCTGAAGAGCCTGATGCGGGCTGAGGAAGTAGCCAGGCTTCGGGGCAAGACCGTCGAGGAATTGTTGAATTAGGAGGACAGTATGACGAATGCTAACGAACCGGCGGGCAAGATTGAGATTACCTTGGTGAAAAGCGTGATCGGCTATGACCGCAGAGTGCGGGAAACAGTAAAATCCCTGGGCCTTGGCAAACTGCATTCCCGTACGATCCAGAAATCAACACCGGATATACTCGGTAAGGTTCGCAAGATAGCTCATCTGATCACAGTGAAAGATGCTGAATGACGGATGATGGCAGGATTGAGGAGGTAGGGTTTTCGATGGAATTATCTACATTAAAGCCGGCGCCAGGCTCGAAGCACGCGAGAAAGCGCTTGGGCAGAGGCCCGGGATCCGGTCATGGCAAGACATCCGGCAAAGGGCATAAGGGGCAGAATTCGCGCTCCGGCGGCGGCAAAGGTCCTTACTTTGAAGGTGGTCAGACCCCTTTGCAGAGACGCATGCCAAAACGCGGTTTTACCAATATATTTAAAAAAGAATATGCGATCTTGAATGTGGAAGCATTGGAAGCCAAATTCGATGCCGGCACAACCGTGGATACCCAGGCCCTTGTATTGAGCGGCTTGGTCAGCAATCCCCTGCAGGGAGTCAGGATTCTTGGACGCGGCGAGATTACGAAGGCCCTGCATGTAAAGGCCAGAGGCTTTTCCGAAACAGCCAGGGAGAAGATACTAGCCGCGGGCGGCTCAATCGAGGTGATTTAGTTGATTGAGGTTGTGAGAAATGCCTTTAAGGTAGAGGAAATTCGGAAGAAGCTGTTATTCACTCTCTTGATGATCGTCGTCTTCCGAATCGGTACNCACGTGCCGGTACCCGGCATTAATACGGATATCATCAGGGAATTAAGCAGCGGGCAATTGCTCGGCTTCTTTGACGTTATCTCAGGCGGCGCTTTTAAGAATTTCTCCGTATTTGCCATGAGCATCACGCCCTATGTCAACGCATCGATTATCATGCAGCTGCTCACGGTGGTCATTCCCAAGCTGGAGGAAATGAATAAAGATGCGGATGGTAGGAAGAAAATCGCGTCGATATCCCGTTATCTGACCGTGGTTCTGGCTTTTGTACAGGCAGTAGGGATTTCAATGGGTTTTCGCACCGCGTATCTTAGCTATACCTGGATGAACGTCGCCATCGTGTCCATATCATTAACTGCAGGCACAGCTTTTCTGATGTGGATGGGAGAACAGATCAATGACCGGGGGATAGGCAACGGCATATCGATCCTGATTTTTGCAGGTATTGTATCCCGGCTGCCTTTCGGTTTAATCTCTATTTTTGAGTACATCTCTGTTGATTTGACAAGGATTATCGTTGCGGTAGTGATGCTGATTGTCGCAATACTGCTGGTCATGTCGGTCGTTTTGTTGAACGAAGGCCAGCGCCGTGTGCCGGTTCAGTATGCGAAGAGGGTCGTGGGGCGGAAGATCTATGGAGGGCAGAATACGCATATTCCTCTAAGGGTGAATCAGGCCGGCGTACTTCCTATCATTTTTGCCATGACCATTCTCATGTTTCCCGGGCAGATTGCCAGCTGGTTTCCTAACAGTGCCGGCGCGGTGAGCGTGAGTAATTTCTTCGATCCGGGTAAAGTCTGGTATCAAGGGGTTTACGCGCTTTTGATCGTATTCTTTACCTTTTTCTATTCCGCTATCACGCTCAACGTGATTCAAATCGCGGACGACCTGAAGAAATACGGGGGCTTTATCCCCGGCTTGAGGCCCGGTCGCCCGACCTCGGATCATCTGGCCAGAATATCGAACCGAATTACTATGGCGGGTGCTATTTTTCTGGCCTTTATCGCCACCGTGCCCACTTTGCTGATGCAGTTTACCTCATTGCAGCTCGCTTTAGGCAGCACCAGCCTTTTGATCGTGGTCGGCGTAGTTCTGGATTCGGTAAAACAGTTGGAATCCCAATTGATGATGCGTAATTATCAGGGTTTCCTGAAATAGTTTGGAAGGGATAAGGACGGGGAGAAAGGCGCATGAGAATCATACTATTCGGACCTCCCGGCGCCGGAAAAGGGACACAGGCCCTCATTCTGGCGGAGAAATATGGAGTTCCCCACATTTCGACCGGGGATATGTTCCGTCAGGCAGTCAAGGATCATACCACCATGGGATTGGAAGCCCGGGAGTATATGGATAAGGGAGCCCTGGTTCCCGATACGGTGACAATCAATATCGTTCACGATCGTCTCATTTTGGAGGATTGCGTCAAAGGCTTTGTGCTTGACGGCTTTCCCAGAACCACAGAACAAGCCAGGGCCCTGGACAGGATATTGGCCGAATTAAACGAACCGCTGGACGCGGTGATTCAGATAGACGTCGATTCGGAAGTGTTGATACAGCGGCTTAGCAGCCGCTGGACATGCAAAAATTGCGGAGCGCTCTATAACGTGCATTTTAACCGGCCAAAGCAAAACGGCGTCTGTGATAAATGCGGCGGTCCCCTGTTCCAACGGGATGACGATAAAGAAGAGACGATACGCAATCGTGTAAAAGTATACGAACAACGCACGACGCCGGTAATTGAGTTCTATCTTTCTCACCAATTGCTGGTTCCGGTCAATGGTGATCAGGAAATAGAGAAAGTAACCGAAACGATTGCAGAGGCATTACGTTGAAACAGTTCTCCGCCAACGCGGCTGCTGGCGGCGCGACTGTATCCAGGATGAAGGACTATCCGGATGGATGTAACACAGAGTAAGGAACATAAAGGTTGATCAATACTCAAAAACTATCCCGGCTGCCCGGAAGGAGGGGTGGACTCCGTGTCAAAACAAGATGTGATCGAAGTTGAAGGAACAGTGACTGAACCGTTGCCCAATGCCATGTTCAAAGTAGAGCTTGCTAACGGACATAAAGTATTGGCTCATGTGTCCGGGAAAATTCGCATGAACTTTATCCGGATTCTACCCGGGGATCGCGTCACAGTGGAGCTGTCTCCCTATGACCTGAGCCGGGGCCGCATCACCTATCGTTATAAGTAGCAAGGAGGCTTAAACAGTGAAGGTAAGACCATCGGTTAAGACCATGTGCGAAAAATGTAAGATCATCAGACGAAAAGGCGTCGTGCGGGTGATTTGTGATAATCCGAAGCATAAGCAACGCCAAGGTTAACAGGGAGGTATAGAATATGGCAAGAATTGCGGGCGTCGACCTGCCCCGTGACAAGCGGGTAGAAATCGGGTTAACGTATATTTTCGGGATTGGCAGATCTACATCAAAGATGCTTTGCGCGTCCACAGGCGTCGATCCTGATACCCGAATCAGAAATCTGACGGAAGACGAGGTAGCCAAGCTGAGGGACGCCATAACGGAAAACGTGAAGGTGGAAGGCGATCTCAGGCGGGATATCTCCCTTAACATCAAGCGCCTCATGGAAATTGGCTGTTATCGCGGACTGCGTCACCGCCGAGGTTTACCGGTAAGAGGACAGAGGACCAAGACCAATGCCCGTACACGGAAAGGGCCTCGCCGTACCATAGCCGGTAAGAAGAAGTAAGGAGGAGCGGTAACCATGGCCAGAAGGACTACGACAACCAGAGTCAGGCGCAGAGAACGAAAAAATGTAGATAAAGGGATTGCCCATATTCAATCCACGTTCAACAATACGATCGTAACCATCACGGACACGAATGGCAACGCCATATCCTGGGCCAGCTCAGGGGGAATGGGTTTTCGAGGCTCAAGAAAGAGTACGCCATTTGCGGCGCAGATGGCAGCGGAGAAGGCGGCAAAAGCAGCTATTGAACACGGTATGCGGGAAGTCGAATGCTTTGTCAAAGGTCCCGGATCCGGCAGGGAAGCGGCTATCCGTTCTTTGCAGGCTACAGGTTTAGAGGTTAGCGCGATCCGGGATGTGACGCCGATTCCCCATAATGGCTGCCGCCCGCCAAAACGCCGCAGAGTGTAAGGAGGATAGCAACATGGCAAGATATACAGGTCCTGTCTGCAGATTATGCCGCAGGGAAGCGATGAAATTATTTCTAAAAGGCGATAAATGCTATACCAAAAAATGCGCCATCGAAAAGGGCAGAGTCACGCCGGGCCAGCATGGCCTGAGCCGTAAGAAGCTGACCGAATATGGCACGCAGCTGCGGGAAAAACAAAAGACCAAGAGAATATATGGCATGCAGGAAGGCCAGTTCAAATTAACCTTTAACCGGGCCGAAAGGCAAAAGGGCGTCGCAGGCGAAAATTTCCTGATTTTACTGGAGCGGCGATTGGATAATGTCGTATACCGTCTGGGTTTCGCTAACTCCCGAAGGGAAGCCAGACAGTTGGTCAGGCATAATCATTATACGATCAACGGGCATAAGGCGAATATCCCGTCGATGCTGGTGTCGCCGGGCGATGTAGTAGCGGTGAAGACGAAGAGCAACGAATCGCCGAAGTTCAGGGATATCAGAGAACTGGCTGCAGGAAGAACTGTTCCCTCATGGCTGGAATTGGATGCGGACAATATGACAGGCCGCATGGTGGCTTTGCCTACGCGTGAAGAAATTGATATTCCTGTGCAGGAGCATCTGATCGTCGAACTATATTCCCGATAATAAGCCATAGGGGGGTAGCCAATGCTAGAAATCGAAAAACCCAAAATAGAGTGCATGGAAGCCAGCGAAGACAGGCGTTATGCCCGTTTTATGGTAGAACCCTTGGAAAAGGGATATGGGATAACATTGGGAAACTCTTTACGGCGCATCTTGTTGTCTTCTCTGCCGGGCGCGGCGGTGACGTCCGTGAAGGTCGACGGCGTGCTTCATGAGTTTTCGACAATTCCCGGCGTAGTCGAGGATGTCACGGATATTATCCTGAATCTGAAGGCCATGTCGTTAAAGATAATGGACGACGATTCACATACTTTGCGCCTGGAAGCCGATTCTGCGGGACCGGTAACGGCGGGAGATATAGAGCCAAACAGTCAGGTGGAAATCTTGAACAAGGATCTGATCATCGCCACACTGGAGGACGACGCGCATTTGTCCATGGAGATCATGGTTGAACGCGGCCGGGGTTACCGCTCCGGCGAACGGAACAAGAAAGACGAGCATATCATCGGTGTGATCCCGATGGATTCTATATTTTCCCCGGTAACGAAAGTAAATTATACCGTAACGGCAGCCTGGGACGCAACCGGAACGAATTATGACAGGCTCTCTATGGAAGTCTGGACAGACGGCTCTCTGCATCCGGAGGAAGCGGTCAGTATTTCCGCAAAAATCCTTCATGATTATCTCAAGATATTTATTGGACTGACAGAGCAGGTCAACGATGTGGAGATCATGGTTAACAGGGTCGAGGATGAGAAAGACAAGATTTTGGATATCAGCATAGAGGAACTGGATTTATCCGTCCGTTCTTATAATTGTCTGAAACGGGCGGGGATTAACACGGTAGGCGAGCTCATCCAGAAGACGGAAGACGATATGATGAAAGTACGAAATCTGGGTAAAAAGTCTCTGGAAGAAGTGTATGAAAAGTTGGGCTCTCTGGGGCTGAGCCTCAGAAAGTATGACGAATAGGGGGAAAACACTGTGGGATACAGAAAACTGGGCAGGACCACCGGACAACGAAGGGCTTTGATGCGCCATCTGACGACCGCGCTGATTCGGCACGGCAGGATTGAGACTACGGAGATGAAGGCAAAAGAGCTTCGTTCCACCGCGGAAAAGATGATCACACTGGGCAAACAGGGGGATCTGGCGGCGCGCCGCCGGGCGCTGGCCTATATCATGGACGAAAAGGTCGTGAAAAGCCTGTTCGATGAAGTGGCGCCAAAATATAAAGATCGCAACGGAGGCTATACCCGGATCATCAGAGGCGCCCCGCGAAAGGGCGACGCCGCGATGATGTGCTATATCGAGCTGGTGTAAGACCAGCATACTATTGGAACGAAAAGCGCCCGGCATCATTGATAAGATGATTACCGGGCGTTTGTTTTGCATTTTGTTAGACCAGCGGAGCCGGCACGGAGCCGGGTTCGGGATCAGGCGACGCCTGCCGGCGCTGACTGCGCCAGATCAAACTGGCTGTTGTAGAGTTCGGTATAGAAACCGTTTTGGGCGAGCAATTCTGTGTGGGTTCCCCGCTCGATAATGTCGCCGTCCTTGAGGACCAGAATCAGGTCGGCGTTTCTGATGGTAGAAAGGCGGTGCGCAATGACGAAGGAAGTNCGGCCAATCATCAGGCGGTCCATCGCTTCCTGGATCAGTGCTTCCGTACGGGTATCAACCGAGCTGGTGGCCTCGTCNAGGATCAGGATNGGCGCGTTTTGGATCATAGCCCTGGCGATGGTGACCAGCTGCTTTTGGCCTTCCGACAGGCTTACGGCGCTGTCCAGCATGGTATCGTAGCCCGCCGGCAGCGTGCTGACGTAGTGGTGCAGCCCTACGACATTACCTACCTCAGCCACCTGTTCGTCGGTGACGCCCGGCGTGCTGAAGATGATGTTGTCTTTCAATGTCCCTTCAAATAATAAGGTATCCTGCAACACCATGCTGAATTGTTCGTGTACGTTTTCTCTTTTCACCTGGCTGACCGGCCTGCCGTCAATGAGAATTTCTCCGCTGTCCGGTTCATAAAAACGCATCAACAGGTTGACGATGGTGGTTTTGCCGGCGCCGGTGGGGCCGACAATGGCGACTTTTTGTCCGGCTTTCACNTNCACGGAGAAATCATGAATAATGGTTTTGTCTTTATGATAACCGAAGGATAGGTGTTCGAACGTGACGTCCCCGCTGATATTTTCCAGAATCGCGGTTTTATGGCTCTCGTCGTCCAGTTCTTCCTCATCCAGCAATTCGAATACCCGTTCGCTGGCCGCCGTGGTACCCTGCAAGCCCGGTACGGTCTCCGCAACGTGGGTGATCCCTTGGGTAAACTGGTTCACATACACAAGGAACGCGATAATGACGCCAAAGCTGATCCGCCCCTGCATCACAAAGATGGCGCCGACCACGCTGATCGCGACATAGGCCACACTGCCTGAGAAATTCATCAGGGGCGTGATGAAGCCTGACACGAATTGAGCTTTCCAGGCGGCGGTATAAAGATCACCGTTGATCCCATCGAAAGTCGCTTGCGCTGCCTCAGCGCCGTTATAGGTTTTGACGATATTGTGACCGGAGAATATTTCTTCAATATGCCCGTTTACCGCGCCAAGCCCCCGCTGCTGCGCTTTAAAGAAGGCCTGCGACCGTGACAGGACGACTTTGGAAGCGCCAAAGCCTATCGCGCTGGTGGCAATAGCGGTAAGGGCAAGGAGCCAATCCGTCCAAAGCATCATGGCCAGCGAGCCGACCAATTGGGTCAGCGACGAAATCACCATGCCGATGTTTTGGTTGAGCGTCTGGCCGATGGTGTCAACGTCGTTGGTTACACGGCTGATGACGTCGCCCAGGCTTACCCTGTCGAAATACCGCAGCGGAAGTTTGTTGATTTTTTCGGTAATGGCGCTGCGAAGGTTTCTTGAGATGCGCGCGGTGACCGACGCCATGATAAAGTTTTGTAAGAAACCCATAAGTGCCGCGCCTGCGTACAGGCTGCCCAAGGCAATGCCGATCGCCCATATCGCCTGCGTATTGATGACGCCGGAGAGCCCTTGTCGTATTTCGTCGGTCATATCGCGTAGAAATCCGGGGCTAAGTACCTGGAAGACGTTGCCGATGACGGTGAAAATCAAGGACAGCACAATCGCCGGCAGATGCTTTCGACAATACACGACGAGCTTGCCCCAGGTCTTCCTGTAGTTGCCCGCTTCTTCGACAGGCCCGCCAAAATGATTGATGCCCATCGCAACGCCTTCCAGCCTTTTCGCGCTGTTGTCGCCGCCTTCGCTGTTAACGTCTTTTTGTTTATCTTCGCTCATGACGCCAACTCCTCCTCGCTAAGCTGTGACATGGCAATCTCCCGATAGACGCGGCAGTCCCGCAGCAATTCCCTGTGCTTCCCCTGCCCGGCGATTTTCCCATCCTCCAGCACTATAATCCNNTCGGCGTCCATGATGGATCCGATGCGTTGGGCGACAACGAATATCGTCGCCCCGGCAATTTCGTGTTTCAACGCTACCCGCAGCGCCCGTTCGGTTTGGTAGTCCAGCGCCGAAAACGCGTCGTCAAAGATCAAGATCTCCGGCTGGCGGCAGATCGCCCGCGCGATAGATATGCGTTGCTTCTGACCGCCGGATACGGTGGTTCCGCCCTGGGATACCGCCGCATCATATCCGCCTTCAAGATTCTCGACAAATTCCTGCCCCTGCGCGATGCGAACCGCCCTGCGGATATCCTCAGGGCTGTAGCCGCTCCCGCCGTTGTCTCCATAGGCGACATTGGAACCGACCGTACCTCTGAAGAGTACGGCTCTTTGCGGGACATAACCGATCCGGTTGTTCAGCGCTTTCAAATTATATTCCTTCACGTCTACTCCGCCNACCAGGATCTGGCCGCCTGTAGCGTCATACAGCCGGGGGATCAGGTTCACCAGCGTAGATTTCCCGCTGCCGGTGGAGCCAATAAAGGCGACGGTCTCTCCCTGTCTCGCCGTGAAGCTGATATCTTCGAGGGCGTCGCTGGCCGCGCCGGGATACCGGAAACACACCTTTTGGAAGACGACCTCGCCTTCGGCGCCCGCTTCCCCCGNCATNCGCAGCCCGTCCCGAATGGCCGGCTCGGTGTGCAGCACATCNTTGACCCGCCTCGCGGAAGCCGTAGCCCTGGGCCATCTGGGAAGCACTTTTGTAATAAATTTAATAGCATTGAATACCTGCGCGACATAGAAGGAGAAAATCGCCATATCGGAGAAGATCGTCAAGGCCTCCGCAGGCCCCGCAGCGCGGATCATGGCGACGCCGATGCCGTAAATCGCGATGATGATCCCGTTATTGGCGATGGACATGAAGGGCGACATAGACGCCATCGCGCGGTTTGTCCTTTGATCCGCTCTGGTAAACGCCTCGTTTGCCCGCTCAAATTTCCCGCTATGGAAGCCTTCCGCATTGAAAGCCCGGATGACGAAGCGGCCGGCCAGGCTTTCCCGCACGACCAAATTCAGGCGATCCACCAGCGTCTGCATAGTTCTGTATATCGGTAAGGCCACCGTCATCGCCGCGGCGACAGCCGCCAGCATAATCAGAAACGCGATCAATGTCGCGAGCGTCCAGGCATTCCCTTTCCCGGCGATTTTCAAGATACCGCCGATCGCAAGGATAGGCACTTTCAGCAGCATTTGCAGACCTGCTACAAAAAATGTCTGCATTTGCGTGATGTCATTGGTACAGCGGGTGATCAGGCTGGCCGTGGAGAAACGGCCGACTTCTTCCATAGAGAAGGATTCCACTTTTGCAAAGACCATGCCCCGTACCCGCGCCGCCAAGGCCGACGACGCCTGCGATGCGAGATAACTGACGGCAATGACGCAGAGAAGGCTCCCTATCGCACAGAGAAGCATCGATCCCCCGGCTGCCCAGATTTCATTGATTTGACTCCCCGGCGTCTGCAAAAGCTTCGTGATCAACGCCATATAATCCGGAAACTTCAGGTCNAGCCAGACCTGTACCACCGACAGCACAAAGATAACAAGAGTTTGCGTCCATTCCTTCGGTTTAAGGTATTTCAGTATAATGAGAATTGTCATCACCTCCATGACGGGCTATGTATGTATACAAGCTCAGTTTATTCGCTGCCGCTGTATCTGTCAANACGTCCATGAGAATAGGCTTGTCAATCGTAGCCAGAAATGATAACCTGAATGTGTACGAAAAGTAGTAAAGCTGACGAAAGGACAAAGGCCTCGCCGCTGCCGATAAGCAAGCGGCATAGGCCCTGAGGGAAGTTCATGCAGAAGTCTGTGAAAGTATATGGAAAAATCAGCATAATCCTGTCGCTTCTGATTGCGCTGACTTTCGTGTTGCCTCTATCCGACTATCCCGGCAGACTTGAGGCGCAGGATGAGGGGATTAATATTCTGGTCGACGGCGTTCTTCAGGAGGGCGGCGATAGGCCTTTCATCGAAAACAGCCGGGTGATGATCCCGCTACGCGCCGTAGTGGAATACCTGAACGGAAAGGTGCTTTGGTATCCGGATGAACAGCAGGTCATCGGGTTTCGCGGCGCAAAGGGCTTTGACCTGATCATCGGCGCATCCCGCGCCAATCTGATAGATGGTTCGACCTCTACGCTGGATGTGCCTGCCAGAATTGTCAACGGCCGCACGTATGTGCCGCTGCGTTTCGTATCGGAGGCATTGGGCTGCGAAGTGCGGTGGGAGGATCCCTCCAGATCCGTATGGATAACCACTCTTCCTTTGCATGTGGAAAGGGATGTAGAAGAACTGGCGAAACCGGTCCTTCTTCAGGTAACAACAGACAGCAGCATCGGAAGCGGCTTCTTTTTCTCCAAAGACGGACAGGTCGTCACCTGCGCCAATATCGTTAAAGACGCTGCCTGGATCAGCGTCAGGACAAGCGAAGGCGTGGAGTACAGCGCGGATCTGCTTGTTCTGGACACGGTGATGAATCTGGCAAAACTCAGGGTCCGGAGAGCGCCGGATGAAGAGTTNCCGGTTTTTCGCTACTTTGATGATTTTACCGGTGTGGAGGCGGAAGAGCCCGTGTTCACATTGGGAAGCCCTTTACATATGCAAGAATGCTTGTCGCCGGGCATGATCAGCGTGAAGACGCCGGATAATGACAGGCTTGGCGGCATCCATACCTATCATGTCACTGCGCGCATTGCGCAGGACAATTGCGGCGGTCCCCTTGTTAAAACAAACGGCGCGCTTCTTGGCGTCAACTGTCTGAAAGAGACAAGCGGCATTGTCGAGGCCTATGCCGTACCTATTGAGTACGTCTTTTCCATGAGGAATCGTTAGCGGTCTGTTTGCTGTTATGCGGCAGCCGCACGCGGTATCGGAGGGCGAAATGAGAGAGTATGAACTGAAATACGGATGTAATCCTCACCAGAAGCCGGCCCGTATCTTTCGCGAGGATGCGGAGCTGCCCATCACCGTACTCAACGGCAAACCGGGCTATATCAATCTGTTAGATGCGCTCAACGCCTGGCAGCTTGTCCGGGAACTCAAAGAAGCTACGGGATTGCCTGCCGCAGCTTCTTTTAAGCATGTCAGTCCGGCAGGAGCGGCGATTGGCCTGCCTCTCAGCGATGGGATGAAGCAAGCGTATCATGTAAGCGGGCTGGCTCTTTCTCCTCTGGCAAGCGCTTACGCCAGGGCCAGAGGGGCGGACCGTATGTCTTCTTATGGCGACTTCATCGCATTGTCCGACGTCTGTGATCAGGAGACAGCCGCCCTGATTGCCAAGGAGGTATCCGACGGAATTGTCGCGCCCGGTTATGACGCGGAAGCCTTGTCCATTCTCAAAAGCAAACGAAAGGG